>CALFSX010000134.1 GCA_937916515.1 uncultured Planctomycetaceae bacterium
GCCACACTACCTAATTTACCCACCTGGCGCCAGTCTCCCGTGAAATGCGCTCTAATACGTTTTCAACGAGTGAATCAACGCCCTGCTATGCGAGACGTTCCGGCGATCCTCAAAGGTTCAACGCCGGAGACGGGCATGGCTAGATTACAGCATGGCCGGTCTTGTTTGTTCCTGAAGACTGTAGCTGTTCACCTTAAGACATAATCGTCTTTCCTTCTCCGACAGAACCTGCTTTCGCACGTTCGCACAGCGGGAGAAAAATTGCTTTAAGCCTGTAGCTCGGAAGTGAGCAGGTGGAACTCGACGCTGCAACTCGATAACCAAGCGATAAAGCTTCTGCAACTGTCAGTTGGGGCAGGAACTTTTCAGAGACTGTCCCGAAGAATTTGAAGCAGTTGCTCCGGGTGAGACACTAAGTGAGTGGGATGGTGGCTGGACAGAGCTTCGGCTGAATTCAGCCCCCAAGATACGGCTGCCACATCCATTCCCGCTGCCTGGGACGCTTCAATGTCGCGAATCTCATCACCGATATACAATACTTCGCTGGCATGAACCGAGAACTGCTTTGCAGCAGACTTCAGCCGTCGCTCTTTTCCAAAGATACGCGACGTTCCGCTCACATACGTGAAGTACGTCTCCGCATTATTCGACTTCAGGCATTGCTGAATAATCTCCGTCGCGTTCGAAGATACAACGCCCTGACGAATTCCCATTAAAGAAATCTGCGGTAGCGCATCGCCAATTCCTTCGTTCAACGAAATGTCAGCTGCCAGTTTGCCCAATTCCTTTAGAAATGCGGCAAAAGCAAATGGTACGCGATATATCGGCACGTCGTGCGACTTCAGAAACTCCCGCATGTTCATCTCACGCACGGCATGCGGATCAGTGATGGGCTTAAACTGCTTTTCTTTAGCCATCCTGTTATAGAGATTCAACGCGAGTGTCAGCGTGTCGGCCAGCGTGCCGTCGAAATCCCAAAGTAACAATTTGTACTTCATCAACCTACATCTGAAACTGGGCGGCGAGGTTCCTGAGCGGATCCCGCCCATCATTTAGAAAATTGTAACGCCCCGGTAACCTTGAGCCACCACTTTTCCGGACCACAATCACAGCATCCGTTAATGAAAGGGGGGCTACAATTGCGATAGCTTTGTGCGCTATCGCTTCCGCTGTGGCCCGAATAACGACAGAAAACTGCGGAGGGCTGCAGGACGCCGGCAAGGAAGTTCTCACCCAATGCGGAGTTACGATTCAGCATCCTGATCGTCGGTGACCAGATCAGAAAACAACTTCGCTTCTGTAACTCTACGCACAAGTGTGACCGCGTTACGAATCCCGAGCTTCTGCATGATGTTAGACCTGTGCTTCTCTACGGTCTTTTCACTGATTCTTGATCTCAACCCAATGGCTTTGTTTGTAAACCCCTCGTAGACAAGATCCAGAATCTGCGTTTCTCGCTCAGTAAGCTTCGAAAGTTGCTGTTGGGCAACTTCTGTTCGCCTTCGCAATTCTGGAGGAATTGGGGCAAAGCCATCGTGTTCGAAAATGAGCATTCTGCCAATTGGACGTGCTGTGGCATCGGTTACTGTTTGGCATTTCACAGCCACGCCAAGGCCACTTAAGTCAGGCATTACAGGATGTTCGATTAGACCGTTTTCTGCCGTTCTTGTTAATGCTCCGATCCAGTCTGGCGAACATCCATGTTTTCGGAAGGCCTCTTGGACCACGCTGCAGTTGAGGTCTATGGGGACATCAATATCAAAGGGAAGACTCCAGAGCCGACGGAACGCCCATGAACAGTGGCTTATCTTTTCTTCACCAATTGACATAAAGCACCACGTATTGCTGCCGAGACCGCAAACGGCCTGCAATACAGCCTCAGAGTAATCTTTGGCGTGCCTGGAGTGCATGTTGATCCACAAGAAGTGTCGAACAATCGATGTGACTTGAATGGGCGAAACCTGGCCACCCACCGGAAAATCGAAATACACGTCTGGAACCGGACCTGAAAATTCGTGATTTCCTCGACTCGCGCCACATCCGCACCTTCCAGCAGTCGAAAATGCCGTATAGCTGTCGGCAGACAATGCTAAGGTTAGCCGTGCTTTGCAATGTCTCCTTTCCGCACGAATGGGCCAGAAACATAACACGCGAATACTTGTCATCCGATTGGAGCAGACATGGAACATGTCATTGTTCGCGGTGCCCGCTTGTCCGCAGATATTTGTGCAATATCGGGGGCTTGAAAGCAGACAGAGCAAGCCGCCCATTTAATCGAGGAAACAAAATTCGGGAAGCAAGTCGCGTCGCAGGAAACCAAAATCAGATTTCAGAAGCAGCAAAAATTTGTCGGCACCGCAAAACATCGTGATTAATCTGGGTCACGAGGGCTTCTTGCGAATCAAAAGAATGCAGCTCGCGAAGTTCACTCAACAGGTCAACAGCCATAGCCTGACCGTAGATATCACCAGCAAAATCAATCACGTGACATTCAAGCTTTCGAGTGCTGTCATTGAACGTCGGGTTCGGCCCGATGTTCACAGCACAAGCATACGGCTTTCCGTTCAGTACACAACGACCTGCGTAAACGCCATCAGCAGGCAGTAATTCCGCAATGCTTTCAAGGTTCGCCGTCGGTATCCCCAATGTTGTTCCGCGCCCAGCCCCATGAGACACCTGACCGGTGATGGTATAGCTATGCCCCAGAAGATTGACTGCGTCAATAAGCCGGCCGCCTGAAATCAGGCTTCGAATACGAGTTGATGAGATCATCTCAGCATCGTGACGCACGGCAGAAATCACCTGCAGGCGAAGTCCGTTTTGTTCGCACAATTGCTTCAGGACCGTGGTGTCACCCAATCGGTCTTTGCCGAAACGAAAATCCGGTCCCTCAACTACTCCCGTCGCTTCCAGTTGCTGAATAACGACTTGTTTGAAAAACGTTTGAGGATCCATTCCAAGCAAATCGTTATCGACGTGCAATACGACCACTTCGTCAGCGCCAAAACGTTTCAGCAGTTCCGTTCGAGTCTTCAAAGAGGACAATCGAGGCAATTCGATTTGCGGACGCAGTATGTTGACCGGATGAGGATCGAAGGTAACAACAACGACGGGACTGGAAGCATCCAACGCACAGCCACGAACGGCCGTCAACATCGCCTGATGCCCGCGATGGACTCCGTCAAAGTTGCCAATGGTGACAATGCCGCCCTTTGCAGAGGGCGGCACATTCAGGCCGGACCATGTCATGTTGCTCTTCGCATGCAAATCAGGGATTGCCGCTACTTCGCAAAGTCAGGCCGCCATTGATGACAGCCAGTCCCTGCGATCTCAATCTTTACCACCCAACAATTCAGGCAGCTGCGCTGCCTGATTGGCAAACATGTCGTCTCCGAGCTTTTCTTTCAGAAACGTAATCAATGCGGAAAGAAATCCACCGGCCTTGTCCAGGCCAATACCTGAATCGCCCAACGCCTTGGCAATACCAGCAGCTCCGCTGTCTCCGCCACCAAGCAGACTGCCCGCCATGGATGTCAAGGACCCCATCAATCCACCGCCGCCGTCAGGCTTTCCAGTACCTGCTTCCGCCTGGCTAACGAGTGCTTCTGCACCGGGAAGCTTTGAAAGCAGACTGCCGAATGAGGATTCGTCAAGCTGCTCCTTGACCATTTTAAGGATGCTTCCCGTTGCCGACTTGCCGGCATCTTCCCCAATACCAAGTTGGTTGGTAAGCATTGAAATGAACTCATCCATTGACCAGAATCCCCATTGGTACGAACTGTAAAACGAGAAAAGAAACGCGGATGATAGGTGGCCACTGCTAAGCGAACAACTTCTACACCGGAATTCAATCGACTTAAAACTTCGAATCTCGCTTCAATCGTTCCGCACACGTCGGCCAGACGACATAGTGCCTGATGATGGGCGACATACAAAAAGAAAACCCGAGCCGTATTGACGACTCGGGTTTCAGCAGTTGCGTATATCAGCGACCGTCCATCCTATTCAATCTTTTCAAGGACGGTATCAATCAGATTGTAGGTCTGAGCTTCTTCTGCAGTCATGAAGTTATCACGATCGGTATCCTGCTCAATCTTTTCAAGAGTCTGCCCGGTGTGCTTCAGCAGAATCTCGTTCATTCGATGCTTAATTCGAAGAACTTCTTTGTAGTGAATTTCCAGTTCCGTTGCCGTCCCTTCATAACCCGCCAATGGTTGGTGAATCATGATGCGAGCGTTTGGCAAGGCATGTCGTTTGCCGGCAGCTCCAGCAGTCAGCAGTACGGCCCCCATACTTGCAGCCTGCCCAATGCAATATGTCGCCACGTCACAGCTGATGTACTGCATCGTGTCGTAGATGGCCATGCCAGCAGTGATGGAACCGCCTGGTGAGTTGATATAAAAGTGGATATCAGCTTTGGGATCATCAAACTGCAGGAATAGAAGCTGGGCGACAATGCTGTTGGAAACGTCATCGTTGACGCCACTTCCCAGAAACACGATGCGGTCTCTAAGCAGGCGACTGTAAATGTCCATGGCGCGTTCATCGCGGCCATTTTTTTCCACAACGTAAGGAACCAAGTTGGTCATGTTGGAATCCGTCCGACTAAAGGTGTTGACTTACAAAGAACAAAGTGCGAAAGAACTACTTCTTTTCCTTCGCGGACTTGTCAAGAATTTCGTCAACCAGACCGTATTCTTTAGACTGCAGAGCTGTCATATAGAAGTCCCGCTGAGTGTCAGCAGCAATCTTCTCTACAGACTGACCGGTGTGCCCCGCCAACATCTCGTTAAGTAGTTCGCGAGTCTCAATGATGTCTTTTGCCTGGATTTCAATATCCGACACTTGGCCACCAACCTGCCCATGAGGCTGGTGAATCATCATTTTGGAGTGCTTTAGAGCAAAGCGTTTCCCGGCAGTTCCGCCAGCAACAAGAATTGCTCCGCCACTCGCCGCAAGGCCGACACAATATGTCGCGACATCACATTCAATAAATTGCATGATGTCGTAGATCGCCAATGTCGCAGTGACAGAACCACCTGGCGAATTGACGTAAAGATGGATGTCCTGATGTCGATTTTCCGACTGCAGAAACAGCATCTTCATCACGATCAGGTTGGCGCTACCGTCGTGGATCGGGCCATCAAGAAAGATGATGCGGTTGTCCAGCAGAAGATCACCGACAGTCATCTGTCGCTGTGCCGCATAGTCACGAGCCGCCATTGGCGTGTACCCGGAACGAAAATCCGTCATTCGCTCAGTCCTGTTCATCCGTGTAATTGAATTCAGCGGCGGTGGAACAAGTGATCCACCATCGCTGTCATGACGTTCTATTCTTCTGCTTCGTCGTCAATCAAACTTGATGACATGTTTCCGCAGATTGCAA
The DNA here is from genome assembly GCA_937916515.1 of uncultured Planctomycetaceae bacterium. Classification (GTDB taxonomy): domain Bacteria; phylum Planctomycetota; class Planctomycetia; order Planctomycetales; family Planctomycetaceae; genus Fuerstiella. The sequence continues at coordinate 5,387 of CALFSX010000134.1, forward strand.
ACGAGGCCGCTGTCACAGTGTTCTCAGCAGCTGGCTCTCGCTCTGTGTCATTGAATGTTGCGTGTTCAAGAATAAAGTCAACTGCTTTTCTTTCACGCAATTGAGCTTCCATGTTCTCAATCATGCCTGACTTAACCATTCTAGCACGCAGGCGTCGCAATGGCTCGCCAGTCTGGAATGACATCATCAGTAATTCAGTGTCAATATCCTGAGGCTCACACTCGATCTCTTCTTTCGAAGCGATACGATCCAGAACAAAGTGTTCCTTTAGAGCTTTGCGAGTGTTCTCAATCGCATTCTGGCGAATCTCGTTTTCACGAGCAGCAATCTGCTCGCGAGTGAACCCAGCCTGAGACATTTCAAGCATCTCGCGTCGCAAAGCATTCTCAGTCTGCTGCTTCACAAGAGATTCCGGCAGATCCCAATCGGCAGACTCAGTGATCTTTTCAAGAACCTGATCGCGAGTCGACTGACGCTGCTGAAACTCAATCTGACGTTCCAATGCAGACTTTATCTGTCCGTCCAGATCTTCTTCTGACTCACAATTGAACTGCTCAAGAAATTCTTTGTCGAGCTCCGGACGAGCGTGCTCGCGAACTTCCTTGACTGTTAAAGTAATCTCAACTTCTTCGCCACGCATCTCAACAACAGACGCCTGCACAGAAACTGAGACCGTAGCTGTCTTTGTGTCACCGACCGTCACACCCAGCATCAACTGATCGAAACCTTCCAGCACAGCGTCCTGAAAGCGAAGAGTGGGGCGAAGTCGCAGAGAAACACCCTCATTCTCACGAATCTCTTTGCCTTTGTGCGTGAACAGCACGTCAACAAGCACAGAATCACCGACCGCGGCAGCGCGATCCACCTTTTTCTGCTCAGAGTAAGACTCAAGGAACTGGTCTTTGAATGCTTTCAACTCAGCATCAGAAAGCTCACCAACCGGGCGATTAATTGTAAACTTGGTGTAGTCCGGCACTTCGAATTCGGGGCGAACTTCAACATCGAACTCGTACGAGCAATCGCCGGATTCCGGAATGTCCAGACTATCAACGTCGATATTGGGCTGATTGATCGGATCGATGTCGTTTTCTTCCGACATCTGCTCAAGGCTCTGCAGCAAAACCTTTTGCTTAACCTGATCTGCAAGCTCGTTCTTGAACCGCTTCTTCAGCAAACTGCGAGGCACTTTGCCGATGCGAAACCCTGGAACTTCTGCTCCACCCGCAAAATCGTCGAGCGAAGCGTCGCGGATCAGAGCGATGTCCGCTTCCGGAACTGTCACGGAAACGTGCTTCCGGCAAGGGCCGATTGACTTAACTTCGACGGTCAAATTCAGACGCTGCTGTTCTTCAGCCGGCAAATTATCAACGGCTGTTGCGTCTCCTGAGGTGACGTTATCTTCGCCATCAGAACTCATTTATCTAGCCTTTTTTCGATTCTGGTCGCTTGCCTACAAACATCTTGAGGCAAAGTCGGGCCATAAAAAAAGAGCGGATGAAGGGAGTCGAACCCTCGACAGCCACGTTGGCAACGTGGTGCTCTACCACTGAGCTACATCCGCATAAGGACACGTCTTGAACAAGACGCGAATCAAGTTGTTGGTAACCGGCCGAGTCACCTCGGAGATCGGGATTATGTCCGATTCCTTAGACTCGTCAACCGAATCGATGCCAATTCACATCGGAATACCAGCACTCGTTCTTTGACATTTCTGCCAAATTGCCCGCAAGAATCATCTTCCAGCCTATATTCTACGGCAATTTGCGAAGTTTTGAGCTTCATTTCGCCTGATGTTTGTACCACCTGAATCGATTGCAAACAACATTGCGTGGCGGCATCATTTGAGAATCAGACTCTCATTTGCGATAAGTGATTGCAATCAAATAACTTAGATAACCTGATGCAGCGTCGCTCGGCAACAAATTGATGCTCAACCTACGCACGCCCACATTTCCGGAACGGGGTAGCCGGCTGCACTAAAACTCCGCAACCCGTTTATCTGAAACAACTTACAACAACACCAAACACATTACCAACCATTGGCACACTGGCTGCTATACAGTAAATCAATACCCCGCCTGACGCACCAACAGTCGCTCCCACAGCGACGCCCCCATGACCCCAAAGCGTCGGGCACCCCCAAGAAGCCGGGCAACTCGCCCGGTTTTTTTAAGCGCAGTGTAAACTGCTGCTGCCTGGATAGCGGCGTTCACTACTCACCAGCATCGGCATCCCGTCAAATTGCCCGATGCCCGAACGCTGTCAGCACCGCGCCAACTTGCTAATTCCATCGCAATTCAGAAATCTCCTGAATTCAGGCGACGGACAACTCAACAACGGCGTAAGTCACTACACTTAGCCTCACTGTTATCTGAACGCGCTGCACAGGAAGTGCGGTTTCAATGCGTTTAGACCGTCAACTGAACCAGCATTGCGAGCGATCTCATTCGCATTACATTTGTCATTCCAACGCTCGATCAGTCTGGAGCGGAACGTCAGTTGTGCCTGCTGGCTACGGAACTAGCCCAATCTGCGGATGTATCCGTCATCGCGTTGAATCGCGGAGGATTCTACGCCAGCCAACTGAAGGATGCGGGGATTTCAGTTCATGTACTGGAAAAGCGATTCCGCTTCGACCCTCTTACATTTGTGCGACTGCGAAGCCTGCTTTGGAAAAGCCGCCCCCACATAATTCAGTCGTTTCTGTTTTCCGCAAACACTTACGTGCGGCTGCCCGGCGTTAGACCCGGCGGTTCCAAAGTGATAGTTTCTGAACGCTGCGTGGATTCATGGAAAAGCGGTTGGCAGCTATCAGCAGACCGCCGACTTGCGAAACGTATGGACGCGATGACGGCCAATTCGCACAGCGTCGCAGACTTCTACCGAACAAGAGTGGGTGTCCCAGACAATCTCATCAACGTCATCAGCAACGGAATTCCGTTACGTTCGCAGCAACCGGCCCCCGCAACTGACCAAACACTTCGCAGCGAACTGGGAGTTTCCGACAACACCAAACTGGTTGGATTTGTTGGACGACTTGCGGCTCAAAAGTGCCTGAAAGATCTGGTCTGGTCATTTCAGCTGCTGCATCAAGTTGTTGAAGACGTACGCCTTGTTTTTATCGGCGATGGCCCCGAACGAGACAACCTGGCTGAACTGCTGACAAGTTTTGGCTGCCGCAACAAAGCACACTTTCTGGGACACCGTGACGATGCACAGCAACTTATGCCACAGCTAAACGCGTTTTGCCTGCCGAGCTTATTCGAAGGCATGTCTAACAGCTTAATGGAAGCCATGGCATCCGGCGTTCCGGCAGTTGTCAGCGACATTCCAGCCAACCTGGAACTCATTCAACACGAACAGACCGGCTTGGTTTTTCCTCAGGGCAACGGGCCGGAAATCACAAAGTCGCTGAAGAAAATACTGGACGACGACGCCTTGGCAAAAAAACTGGCATCAGCGGCACTAAAACACATTCAGCAACAACACAGTGTTGAACTAATGATTCAGAAACACCTTGATCTGTACAATCGCCTGACATCCTGAGAAGAGCAGGGCAGCTACAACGAAACTACCAACCAGGCGCGGTACACCGACATCCATGAAGCCGTTCCAAAGCTTCGAACTGATCCATCTGATTTTACGGGGCAACGTCCCATAAAAGGTTAATACAGTGTGCGGAATTGCTGGAGCAATTTGGTGGAAACAACATCAACGGATCGACCGTGACGTTCTGCAACGAATGACGGACTCTATTCGACACCGTGGCCCCGACGCAGAAGGCCACTGGATCGTTGACCAGTCGTCCGATAGACAGCCGGGAGTCGCTCTGGGGCATCGACGACTTTCCATCATTGATGTGGCAGGAAGTGCTCAACCGCTGGGGAACGAAGACGATTCCATTCAGATCATCTTCAACGGCGAAATCTACAACTATCGCGAACTGCGCGAACAACTTTTAAGTGCCGGTCACCAGTTCAAAACAGACGGCGACACAGAAGTTATCGTACACCTGTACGAACAGCACGGCCTGGACTTTGTCCAGCACATGCGGGGCATGTTTGCGTTGGCGATTTGGGATTCCAGGCTGCAGCAACTGGTGGTCGCTCGAGACCGCACCGGGCAAAAACCGTTTTTCTATCGACTGGAAGACGGCCGCTTTTCGTTCGCCAGCGAACAGAAAGCTTTGTTGCAAATTCCTGGAATTCCACGACAGCTTGATCGCAGCAGCGTATTAAAGTTCCTCACTCTTCAATACGTCCCCGCGCCACACTCAATGATGCAGGGCTTCAAGCGACTGCCTCCAGCAACGATTGCCGTTTTAAAAAATGGCGAACTCAACACGCACAGGTACTGGACGGCCCCCTACGACCAGCCAGACTTCAATCGACGCACAATCGACGACTGGAAAGATGAACTGCGCAGCGAACTCACGGAAGCCGTGCGATTGCGACTGCGCAGCGACGTACCGCTGGGAGCGTTCTTATCCGGAGGCATCGATTCAACAATCATCACCGGCTTGATGCAACAACAATTAGACCGCCCCGTACAGACGTTCTCTATTGGGTTTCCGGTGAAGGCCTTCGACGAACGCCATTACGCTCGGCAGGCGTCGGAGATGCTGGGCACGGACCATCACGAAGCCATGGTTGAACCGGACGCCATTCGTATCCTGCCGGAACTGATTTGGCACTATGACGAACCGTTTGGCGACAGCTCTGCCATCCCGACAATGTACCTGTCACGAATGACGCGGCAAAACGTAACAGTGGCGCTTACCGGAGATGCCGGTGACGAATTATTTTGCGGCTACGATCGTTATCGAGGCGTCCGATTGATGCAACGCATGGCTTTTCTGCCACGTTGGGCGCGGCGGATGCTGGCGTCTGCGGCTGCCGTTTTGCCGACTTCCGTACGACAGAAGTCGCTTCTGCGGCGAGGCAAACGGTTCATGGAAACGCTCGCCATGGATTCAGAAGAACGCTATCTCAACTGGATTACAATCTTCAACCGCCACTTACTTCAACAACTTGTCAGCGAAGACATGTTCGCCCTGACAAAGACTGAAGATCCGGCGGCCTGCATTTTTGATGCGTACCGAATGTTTCCCAAACGAGACTTTGTAACTCGCACAACAGCCGTTGACGTAGAAACGTATCTTCCATGTGACCTGTTGACAAAAGTTGATATTGCCAGCATGCATGTGGGCCTGGAATGCCGCAGCCCCATGCTGGATCACAAAGTCATTGAACTTGCCGCTCGCATGCCGCTTGAAGTCAAGCAGTCAATGCAGCAGGGCAAGATGGTTCTGACGGAAACCTTTCGAGACCTGATTCCGGCTGACATTCAAACACGAAAGAAAATGGGCTTCGGCGTTCCTATCGACCACTGGTTCCGCAACGAACTGAAGCCGCTACTGCATGATGTGTTGCTCTCACAACGTTGCCTTGATCGAGGCCTTTTGAATGCCAACGAAGTGCGACGCCTGGTGGAACAACATACGTCGTCAAAATTCGACCACGCGTATCGGCTGTGGAACCTGCTATGCCTGGAACTCTGGCAACGCATGTACCTCGACGAAGCCCCGCCACTGTCTGCCCCCACCACCATCTAACAAGGGCTTCGTCCTTGTCCCAGTGGCGTGGGATGCGAGAAGACGTGGGGAGATTGAACGCCAAGCCGCTCCGTTGTCGCTGGGCGAACACGACTTAACGTGAACCACGCCCGATCAGGAAAATAAACAAAACGCACTCGAACGTCGCAAACATCCATCACCATGCTTTGCAACAACGCAAAGCATGTAACAAATCAGCGTTGACTCTGGTCACGGCCTTCGAAGCGTGATGAGTTATATCGCCCTGGTTGATTCACCACGATGGCATCAAATTTCGGATCATCCAATTTTCCGTTCTTCGTTTCACCAGCAAACGTCAGGCGACAAACAACGGTTGGTTTCACCCAAATGGCCTGACGTTCTGATGGAATAGCAGGAGTACGGCGGACTTCTTTGTAAAGCCGAACCGCAATAATACGAAACTTGTCGCGTGGCAGATCATTCACGTCGAGCTCCGCGACGTGCTGTTCCGTTCCCAGAATGTTTGATGCAAACAAAAGTTTGGTTGGCACGTTCCTGTCATCAACAACCACGCCATAGATAAAGCATTCGAGCTCCTTCCGCTTGGCCGCCGCTTTCAACTTTGCCAGTTCTTCAGTGTCGAGACCTTCCAGTTGGTCTTCCATATTGCCGAGTTCGTTCAGGGCGTCTTCCATGCTCTTGGGGCCGCCGTCTTCAAGATCACCACTGGCTCCGGCTTCGCTCACCTGGCTTTGAAGATCGCCCAGAGCCTCGTCCATCGACTCGCTGTCGTCCGCTCCTGCTCGAGCAGCTCCGGCGACGGCTCCAACAACGCTCAATGGCTTCAGTTCAGGCGATTTGTGAGTTCGAAACGGAGCGGAATAGTCGATGCCTCCGATGACCGTCACTGCCGTAATCACCGCGATACCGCCCCACACAAATGCCCAAATCCGTTTGCAGGTGTGAGGCAACGCGGAAATTGTAGGCTGCCAAATATTAAACCACGAGAGCAGAACGTCGTTAAAGTTAACTCGCCGATCACTCTTCATGGCGAACTTCGCCGAAATCGCGTGTGCAATGAACATGCTGACAAATCCAAGCGACAGCTGCAGCAATGCAACCGTGCCGCGAATTTCCTCATCGTCTGGATAACTTGCGCGTACAAAAACGCTGAAGCCGGCAATCGCGACAATCCCACCCAGTAAGCCCCAAAACCAGGCTGGAATGGATTCAAGAGCCGTGCGACTGTCATCCTCTTCTTCCTGAGGCAGGTCGGGAAGATTATCCGCCCACGAAGTACCGTCTTCCGCAGACTTATCAACGACCGGATAGAAGCCACAATCAGGGCACCAGGACATCTGCCCCCACGATTTTGTTGTATGACAACGAGGACACGTTTCCCCTGGCGTTTTAGCCGTGGTTTCTGCGGTCGTCTGTGTTTCTACTTCGGCAATAGACATTGCGATACCCATTTATCTGCGTATTCAGCCCGGTGCGGGCGCAAAATCACGTTTGGCAATCCGGATCAACGAACTGGTTGTTTACGGGAAACATAGGTTGTCGTATTGCAGCCGCAATGAAGTTTCGAAGGTTTTCTATTGAAGCGGGCTCCGCTGCAATTCCTATAACACTTACAAACGCAGCAGAACCAACGATTGGCTTGTCGTGTCAGCACGTCAGCCTGAAAATCACCTGAACAATCGTATCCGTAGAGGAAACCTGCCCGTATGAAATCTGCGGCTGACGACGACTATCCATATGAATGCCCGTTGTGCACACGCAAAGTACCACGCACTTCGGCCCATCACCTCAAACCCAAAAGCCGCGGTGGAAGTGAGACGCTGAATATCTGCCTGGACTGCCATGGCATGATCCACGCCCTGTTTCCAAACAAGCAACTGGAACGTCAGCTAAGCTCCGTGGAAGAACTGAAATCGCACCCGGAATTCGCCAGATACTTAACCTGGATCGCTCGCAGAAACCCAGAACGACGCTATCGAGCAACTCGATCAAAAAAGACTCGAAGACGCGGTCGATCCGGGTGACCGGACGGAAGCAGCTCGCACGCAACACATACAGGACATTCAGCAACTTCGTTCGCTCAACCTCGACCGTACTTTAAACAACCGTGTTTCGTTTGGGTGGAGCCGCCGACAAAACGGCAATTCCAGCGGCAGTGGGCAACGTCAAAAACAACATCAATACAGCTCGATAGTTCCCCGTGTAATCCGCAGACAACGCCACTGGCACGGGGCCGAACGCCGCAGCAAGCACCATAATCGACATAGAAACTCCCTGGATCGATCCCTGAAACCGCCGCCCAAAATAATTAATCCACACCATGCTGCCCGCACTGCGAATAATGCCGCCATGCAGACCCAACAAAGCTGAATAAACAAACGCCCACCGGGGAGATGGCAGAAACAGCAACAACAGCAACGCCATGATCTCAAACAGCATCGAAAACGCCAGCACGTATCGGGCTTCCATACGATCAATCAGATAGCCAGCCAACAGCGTGGAGAACGTAGCAGCACACGCCTGCACTCCCAGACACGTCAAAGCGGTTTCACGACTGACGCCGGATTCTGCAAGTATCGAAACCTGATGAAAAATCAAACCGGTGCCAACCAATGAAACAGTGGCCACAACACTGGCAACCTTCCAAAACGCAGAACACCGTAACGCCTCGCTCACCGTAAACGAATTTTCCAGCTCAGCCAATTCCAATTCGGCTTTCAGCTGCTTGCCGGTTGGCTGAACTGCAGATGACTCAACTCCGGGTAACTCATCCTCAGGTAACTCACGGTCTTCCAGATCTGCGAACTTCCAGTCGGGCAAAAGCCCCAGCGGTTCAGGGCGATCGCGAAGAAGGAAAATTGCAGGCAGCACCAGACAAACGCTAACGGTTGCTCCTAAAATCATCCAGGTGTCTCGCCAACCGTAAGCGTCGATCAACAGGTTATTCACCTGAGGCACAACGAATACCGACAACGTGCCTCCCACCGCACAAATCCCAGCAGCTCGGCCTCGAAATACATGAAACCACTCGCCAATGATCCAGTTCGCAATTAACGTCAACGAACCTTGCCCCAAACAGCGAATCATTGTGAAGCCGACGTACAAACCAACAGCTCCCGTTAGTTGCGACATCCACGCACACGCGGCACTCAGCCCCAACGCCACAATCGGCAGTACAATGCGTGCCCCAATGCGATCGACCAGTCGCCCAACAAACGGCAGAGCACAACCGCCAATCAAAGTGGCAACCATGTACGCAAGGGAATAGTTCGTGCGTTGAATCTTTAGATCCGAAAGCATTGGATCCACAAACGCAGCCACAGAAAACGACTGGCCTGGAGCCGACATAAACGTTGTGGCGGCGGCAATTCCCAGCATAATCCATCCAGGATGTCGTCGCCAAACACGTTGCGTGACAACTGGTTCCTGTGAAGTCGCCTGGAATTGAGGTGTCTGAAGAGACACGTGCGTCGTTTCAAAAAAAGAGCAGAAGCTCACAGTGTCGACACTTCACGACGCTGGTCAATCGCCGTTCTGGAGATCAACAGATAACTCCTGAAAGCGAGAGCCCGTTTTTATCGCATCAAGGCTCGGCACATTGTTGTTCCAGCCACCATTCCGCCTCAGAACCGGGCAACACACGCTCCTATTTCGGAATCCTGTTCAGTGTGTAGTAAGCATGAGCGTGCAACAGCGGCTCACCATCAGCGCTGCGAATTCCTTTGGCGATCAATTCGTGAACAAACATTTCTCGACGTCCTTCAATGGCCAGCGAAACCGTCAATCCGTCATCGGAAACACGATCAGTTTTTACCGCAAGGTCCTGCGTCTGAATTTCATCGCTGCCGTAGGTGGAATGATATAGATACGTGTAACTGGACATCGCATACGATTCGCTGCTGTTGGCAGTTGCGACATCGACGGGTTTCGTAAACACCAGGTCAAACCCCGTCGCCGTCGCTTTCATCTCTTTGATCTCAAATGGAACTTTCCCCGTCCACACCAACCGCTGTAAACCATACGACGCGGAGCCAAGACTGCTCCAGCCACGATTGGTCAGCCCGACAAACACGCTGCCATCGGTACCTTGTGCCAGCCTTAGCACGGCCGAAGCCAGGCCCGATCGAAATGGAAAACAGGCCCCTTGATACTGACCATCAACCAGCTCCAGAAAGACGCGATTGATAGACGCCTGAGTGAACTCGCCAATAAACAACTGACCGGCAAAGGGGCCAAATTGCCCGTCGCTTTCGTCCAGCATAATATCGGTGGCTGACTGCCCCATTTTCTTGTAGGGAAACCAAACGGCGGGCGGCTTCAACTGCTGAAACTGCTTCACTGCCTGAGGAACCGGCACACCATTCGGAACTTCCGTGATACCTCGAATTGGAGAACCGGGCAGATTCATCGACGCCAGTGCTTCTGCGTGATGAAAGAACACTCCTTCCCGCATGTGGTGCAGGCTGTTGGTCGCGACCCAGTTTCCCTGCTGATCTGTATAGAACATGTCTCCAGCCGCGTTACTGCCGATGCCACTGGGAGACCGCATTCCAGCACAAACAGGAATCATGGTCCCATCGGGAGTGATCTTCATCCCCCAACCGCGCCAGCGTGCCTGACGAACGTTCAGTGTCGGATTCAAAATCGTCCGCGCCTGCATGTCGCCTTTCAGGCCCATGCCAATATTCAGCGTAACCCACAGATTTCCATCTTTGTCAAGCTTCGGGCCGTACGCGTATTCGTGATAGTTGCCCGTGACTCCCCAACCTTTGGCGACCGTCAGATACTCATCGGCAACTTCGTCGCCATTTGTATCGCGCAGCTGAGTTAATTCCGTGCGTTGAGTGGTGTATAGAGAATCGCCCAGCTTCAGCAGCCCCAACGGTTCATGCAGAGCAGACGCGAATTGTTTGTAGCTGACTTTCGACGGAGGATCGTCATAGACGCCATCAAGTATCCAGACTTCTCCCTTGCGAATCGAAACAGCGATGCGTTTGTCATCCAGAATTGTCAGCCCACTCACTTCCAACGCCAGGCCATCGGGAGCCGGCTTCCAATTCGCAGACCTGGAATCTGCGGTTGCCTTCGACGTCGCTACAGAAATAATGCGGTAATAGTCTTCTTCAGTGCCATCAGCCAGACCACGTGACGCACAAGACACGGCAGCGCAGATCGCAAGCACAACCGCCGCAACACGGAGCCACCCACCGCACACAAAAAGTCGAAAAGACAAACAAAAATCATTGACTGCCGCTACCATGAGTACTGTACCTCGATCTGCAGTTCGCCGGTTTTGGGCAACGGAAAAATCCATTCCGCTTTCGCAGCCGTTCGACGCAGTTCGGCAGCACCATCAACGCCTTTTACAACCGTCACAACAACCCCTGCATCGTTCGTGCACGAATTCGATTTCGTCAGCTTCAGTTCTTTCCCCTGGTGAACTCTCATCCACAACGAACGATCCTCAGCTACACTCGACTCACGCGGCACCACTTTAAATTGCCGCGTCAGAATCTGCTGTGTCTCCAGTTGTTTGCCGGGCTGAATTCGATCTTCCACATCGTAGTTGCCGAACTGATACAAAAACGTGGGCACTCCGCCAGCATCCAGTCGATAGCCTTTAAACCGATAACCGGCTGCCCCTGCGTCTGCGGGCCAAACCTGTTTGGCATCAATCAAAGACGCAAACGGAACGCTGTCCGCAAAAACAGCGAGGTGATCTCCCAATGGATTCGCTGGCGGCGTAAACCTCACGAACCAGGTTCCCTGAGCGTCCAGAAATCGACCTCGCCACGCCTGAGCTAATCTGATTTTTTCTGCGTCAAAGGCAAAGTGAATGTTTGCCGGAAACCCCACTGCGATGGCATGAGTTCCTGCTTCGGGCATAAAGGTTCTTAACACAATCGGGCGGTCTGTGGGAACAAGTTCATAGTCCTGATTCCGCGCGACCAGAATCTTTTCGGGAACCAACTGCCGATCGAGATCTTTCAAATACGCCCACATGGCAGAAATCTGTTTTCGCGTGTCGCCGTTCAGAATATCTTTGTTCTGGCTAATCCCATTCGGAAAGAACGTCGGCATGCGAGTTCGTTCCTTCAACAGCGATGGGTTGTGCAGGAAATCGTAGAACCATTTCGGGTTCACTCGATCAGTCACACCTGCCAGATCGACTCCTACAGTGCCCGGCAACGTTTCGCCTTTGAACGTGTGACATTGCACACACCCGGCATCCATAAGTGCGCGTCCTTCTGTTGCGAGACTTTTGAAATTGCCGAACACCGCCGCTTCTGTTGGCTGAGAACCGATGCTATCCGCTGCCGCAAATAGTTCCGGAAGCTCCTTTGTGGCTGCTGTTGGAAACACGGGCATTCGAATGTGCATGTGAGGCCGTATGGCCGTCTTTCCAGCCAACACGCTTTTCATTGAGGCCACTGTCAGTTTCTTTCCGATCCCGGTTAGTGCGGGCGGCAATCGCCCTTCGTCACCGATATCGACGTTCGCAACAGTTTCGAAATACGGCCTCCGAAACCGACCAATGCCGCCAAGTTTGTCGCGGTCGTGGCACGCAAAGCAGTTCGATTGCAACAGCCGGGCTTGTAACTCATCGCGTGAATTCAATTTATTGCGAACAGCAGAGGCCGCTGTTTGTTGCAGCATCTGGCGTTGAACTTTGTCGATGGGGAAGTGAGGAATTCCTTCAACAGCAGACCCAACACAGTTTTTCCGGGACTCGAAATCCAACATGGCCAATGGCTTCGCAACAACGTTGCTACCCTTAAAATCTGTTACGGAATGACAGTTGATGCACCCCAAACTGGCGAACAACTGACGGCCAGCTTCAATCACAGATTCCGAATCGGAAAGTACGCTGGAATCGCCCGCCGTGCGAAAGGCTGCGTCTTGAATATCTGTCGTTTGTCTTTGCAGCAGGTACGCCGCAACGTCTGCAGCTTCCACCGCCCCGAAACCAAAATTCGGCATTCGCCCGGAAGGACGCACGTGTTCCGGGTTCAGCAGAAAATGAGTGAGCCCGATTGGCGTATACTTCGATGCAACATTCGGCAATGGAATCGATTCAACCTTGCGAGCGACGTGTTCCAGGCCAAGCTCTGCAATCTCATCGGCATCAAGTTGATTCAACGATTGGTCGATGGGTGACTGAGCAATCTCCACAACCGCAAAGTCTGGATCTGCTGCGTGACAGGCAACACAACCAACATTGTGGTAAAGCTGTTTACCACGCTGAAAGTTGCCACGATCCCAGAACTCCAAAGGAACCGGATTTATGCCAGAACCTTTGATTTCCGGAAAAGGCTTGTGAAGCGTCGCCAGAAAAGCGGCCAGAGCCTTCGCTGCGGCTTGCCTGTCATCGTGCGTCAGGGCGGCCAGCATATCGGGCATTGTAGTGCCAGGCTTCGCTTCTGAAGGAGACAACAAAAACTGCTGCAGCCACTCCGGGCTTACTCGATCAGCAACTCCATCCAGCACAGGACCACGCTTGGCCTGCAGCGAATTCTGACTTACAGCATGACACGCCGTACAACTTAGCTCGCTAACCAGCAGTCTTCCACCACTGGCGGCATCGATGGCTTCATGCCGCGCGAATCTTTCAAAACCGGCCACAAATGGTGAAACGGAATCAGCGGCAAATGCTGTCGTCGAAACAGGCGTGCAAGCCCACAACACACAACACAACACAGCCCCGAACATTGCGTGGCGACGAGTTGGCATCTGATTATTGCGATGAATCACGAGCGGCTTCCAGAAGTTTGATCCATGGTCCAACATAGTGCCCATTGTCGTGAAACGTGCGACCGCTGACCAGGTTGCCGTCAATCACACATGGTTCGTCAACGAAAATCCCACCACACACTTCCAGATCAAACCTGCACTTTCCAACCGTCGCCATTTTGCGACCCTTAACGCAATCTGCGTAGGCTGGAATTTCAACACCGTGGCAAACACTGGCAATGGGCTTGTTGGCGGCGAAGAAGTGCTTCGTCATTCGCACCAGATTCTCGTCGTAACGAATATACTCAGGTGCTCGCCCGCCGCTAAACATAATGCCAGCGTACTCTTCTTCGTTAACTTCGCTGAACGGCACGTCACATTGAATCGTGTAGCCTTCCCATTCCTTTGTAATGGTCCACCCAGGTTTTACTTCGTGCATCACCATCTGATACAGGCGTTTTTCGGGCGCCGTCACAACGGGCTGAAACCCGGCCTCGATCAAGCGATAATACGGATACATGGTGTCGAGCGTTTCCGACGCATCGCCAACTACGATCAAGACTTTGTTCATCAAGTGGAATTCCTGTTCAGCACAACTGACACTCAGCAGAAACCAGGCACAAACCAGGACGGCCGAATATTGGCGACTCTGCCTGATATCTCAGTCTCACAACATTCGCAGAATCGACTAAGCCATCAGAAGATATGTCCTCCGAAACTGTCTCCTGCACAATCTCTATTGTGGCGATTGAACGCCATGCGTCTACTGAAGACGTGACACGGGACGAATTCCGCTGAATTGGCATTCTCATTTTTCCTATTCCCGATTAAACCAGACCTGCCCGCTCGCAGCAAATGCCGGTCGCTGCCAGAATTGCCACCGCATTGACTTACACACACTTCAAAAGCAGCTGCTGGTGCTTTAGCTTGCAGATTTGCCAAGCAGACAGTTCCTGGGTTCATAGTGGCTGACGTACGGAATTTACGATGAGCGAAGATCAAAACCTGGCATCGCCTGCAGTGGAATCGACGGAAAACCTTGAGGTCAAAGATGCTCAGTTGATCTTCACCAACGTCTGGTCAGAACTGGAGGCCGAGTACGGACATGAAAATCTTCGGTTTTCAAAAGAACTGATTCTGCTTGGCGGAGCACCTGGTTCCGGCAAAGGAACCAACACCGGCTTCATCATGAAAGCTCGCGATCTTACCTGCGAACCAATCGTGGTCAGCGCCTTACTTGACACCAAAGAAGCCCGCCGCATTAAGCAAAACGGAGGCATGGTGGGCGATCGCGAAGTTGTGAACCTGGTCTTTCGCAAACTTCTGGAACCCGATTACCGCGATGGCTGCGTGCTGGACGGATTCCCGCGAACTCGAGTACAGGTCGAATGCCTGAATCTGCTGGTTCGCAAAATGGATCAGCTGTATCGCGAATACCAATCGACTTCACTGGCAATCAACTTTCGGAAACCAACCATTCACGTGATGGTGCTGTTTGTTGATGAAAAAACCAGCGTTGAACGACAGCTGAAGCGTGGACGAGAAGTTGCCGAATGGAATGCACGAGCTCGAGCTGAAGGTGACACTCAGCTGCTGGAAGAACGTGCCACGGACCAGGACCCCGAAGCCGCTCGACATCGCTATCGTGTATTCAAAGAAAAAACGTGGGAAGCACTGCAGTCGCTGAAGGAAATCTATCACTACCATTTCGTGGATGCTCAGGCATCTGTCGAAAGCGTTGAACGCAATATCCGCAAAGAACTGGACTACCAGTCGTCGCTGGAACTGGACCCCGAAACTCATGATGCAGTGCGACACCTGCCGCTGGCCAGCGACCTGATCATGCACGCTCGGCAGGAACTTGTTCGCCGACTTGATGGCTACCAGCTAAAACACAAAGACCTGTTTCACAGCGTCATTCGACTGATTCAGGATCGTTTCATCCCGATTGTCATTCGTCACGCCATACCTGGCCTGGCGGTGGTGAATTCAGAAGATCCGCTGCTGGAAGATCCTTTGGCGCTCGCCATGGTGATTGATATCTTTGCAGAACGAGGCTACAAGGCGGTCGCCAATATCAACCGAGCTCAGGTGCCGGAAAGTGTGGATCTGCAAACCGGTCGCATCACCTGTATTACGAAAAATATCTACCGCTTCCAGATCAAATTTACCGGTTCAGAAATCCGCCGAGGCGGCGAGTAGCGAACAGCCTGCCCTCAAGAGTAGCCATCACGCTCCGCCGTGATGAACGCAACACAACAAGCGTGCTACACTCAGAAACCCTACAACAAGAACTCCGGCTTAAAAAACCAAGCGAGTCAACTATAGTGCTATTCGTCACGGCGGAGCGTGACGGCTACTAATTCAGGGCCGCCAAAAGCAAACAATTGAAGCCGTCATGGATGAGCCCCAAGAGGCTTTCACTAGAACGGCGCACGGAAAAAACCGTGGCATCAGCAACAAGCTCAGCCCCGCTCTAATCAACCGTAAACACGTGCAGCACCGCAATCGGCGTGCTACATGTCGTCCATGTCGGAAAACTCATCACCGCCCTGAAGTTCCTGCAGTCGAGCCAGCACGTCACGGTATTCGTAGTCAACAGACAGAATTTCTGTGTAGTGATGTTCTGCCTGTTCGTTCTTCTTGGCTTTCTCGTACAACCGACCCAGAAAATAGTTGGCGTTCTTGAAGGCTTCCGGGTTGTCCTTGGCGTTTAGCGTTTCCAAAGCTTTATCAAACTGACGTCGGCCCAGGTCTCCCTGCCCGGCGCGAACAAAGCATTCTCCCAACGCCACCAAAGCTGATTCTTTAAGTCGTGAATCGCTGGAAGCCTGCTGAAACAATGGAATGGCCAGCTTGTACTGCTTGGTTTTTCGATAGCGTTCAGCCAGTTCAAAACGCATCTTCATGTCGTTGGCGTTGTTGTTCACTCTGGCCGCCAGCACTTCAATTTCACGTTTTGTCAGTTCAATTGTCAGCGCCTTGGCTTTGTCTACCAGACGTTCTTTGTCCGGGTTCTTGCGAGCTCGATCTGTCGCATCGGCAAGCTTCTCTCGCATGATGTCCAGCTCAACATCTTCACGCTGTTCGACAATTCCCGTGTTGTTTTTGGACAGTTCGACAGCTTTGTCCAGCAGCTCCATCGCCTGAGCCAGCTTGCGTTCGCCGCGCAGCAGATCGGCAAGCTTCAGGTACAAGGCAACGTTTTCGGGATCTTTACGAATAGCGGCTCGCAGGTCCATTTCAGCCGACTCACCCGGTGCAACGGAATCCTTTGGCGTTCCCTTTCGAGCTCGACGGTCGGCTTCGTATGCGTTGACTGGGGCTTTATCGACCTTCACTTCCTGAGTCGACTTGGCAGTGTCGTAGTTGGCGGAATGAATGATCCCGTCGGCATCGCACTTGCCCATCATCGAACGAGCATCACCATCGGTCGAATCAATATCACGAATGCGGCTGAAACAAACTCGTGCGTCCTTGAACTCATTGCGATTGTACAAGACATGCCCAAGTCCTCGCAGGTATTCGATATTCTTGCCATCCAGCTTCACCGCTTCTGAATAGCCGAATTTTGCGATATCGCTGCGATCGAGTTCGTCCGCAGCCTGCCCGAGATCGGCAAACAACTGAGCATCCCAGGGATTCACCGCCAGTCCATCTTCAACCAACGCATCAATCGACTTCCAGTCTTTCTGCATCCTGGCTTTTTTGATTTTCCCCCGAACACCCATCAGCTTCATGCCAGCCATTTTGGCGCCGGAACCATTGTCGCCATACATTTTTCGACAACAACCAACCTTACTTTGGCGATACAGCGGAACGTCGGGTTTCATCTTGATGGAGTTACTAAAACACTCAACAGCAAAGTCCCAGTTTTGCCGCCCCATGGCGTCGGTTCCCTTTTTGAACCAGTCCTGAGCTGCATTTGCGAGAGGGTCGGGATCACTCATATCCGAAAGCCTGTTTTAAGATCCTGCTGCGGGCTTCCCGGTGGAAGAAACCGCACAAACAAATTGACTTGCCAATCAACCAGAAACGAAATGTGAGTCCGAAAATCGTCCAGGCATTGCCCGCCCGACACAAGAATCCGTCCCCATTTCAACGGCGTCTTATCGTCAAAACGACGAATCCGCAGAATCTAGCATAGCTCTGCAGAAGGCAATAGCCCAGCGATTCGCCGTGCGTAATCGAGGCAACCAGAATTCTTCGCCAATCTGCGTTGACTTATGAGGGCGGACAACCACATTCCAGCGGACTCAGCAGGCGTTTCGCAAGTCGGCCGGTGCAACACCGCCAGCAGTCGCTGAATCGACAAGCTAAATAGATCCTTGCCGAAAGGAGAACGCGATCTCAGTGTCGTGCGGAGTTACTTAGGTGGAGGACGCAGAAGCTGTCGGAGCGACCACTGGCGCAGATTCCGGCTCCGCAGCGGGTGTCACTTCTACGGGTGTCGCTTCAGCGGGTGCCGCAGTTGCTGGTGCAGTTGCTGCAGGCTCGACACCAGCTGGCGTTGCTTCCGCTGGCAACGAATCCGTGGTCGGCGAAGCGGCAGGTGCCTGCTGCTCAGCCGCCTCTTCACCTGTCGCAGGTTGCTCTACGGCTTCCGGCTTGCTGACTGGTTCAATCAGTTCTCGTTGACGAAGATTTTCGCCCAGCCTTAGCCGCCAGATGCCTTCAGCGTCCGCCAGCAGAATGTGGCGTTTGGAAATTTCCGTGACTTCAACGTCGATATCGGACGCTGTCAGACGCTCGCCGACTTTCACTTCCGGACGCTTGTTTTCTGCCTGATTCCAGAACCAGGCAACCGGCACGCCATCCAGCCCTACCGCGCCGGTAAAGCGAGTCAGAATGGCCATGTCGTCCTGAACCTTCAACGTAATTGGCCCACTGGCTGACTTTGCTGGAGTTCCCGAATCCGTTACCTTCACAGTGACGGTGTAATCCCCAGGAGTAAACGTTTTTGGGGGAGTCCAATTCAGTACTCCGCTGCCATCAATCGTCAAGCCAGCTGGTGGTTCACCATCGAAAGAGAACTTCAGTTTGTCCGCCGCGCCATCGTCTGTTGCGGAAACCGTTGTGGAAAAATCTCGCCCCAGTACCACAACAGCACTGGCGGGAACTTCGATTTTGGGATCTGCGTTGGGAAGCAAAATTGTAATGGCCAGCTTCTTTTCGACACGCAGGCTCTCGTCGTTGTTTTGGGTCAACACAACGGTGGCTTCGTACGTTTTCGGTTCCAGATCAGCTGCCGGCGTCCATTCGAATTCGCCTGTTTCCGCGTTGATCGCCATACCTTCCGCCGCGTTTTCCAGAGAAAATACGGCAGCTCCAACGCTGGTGTTGAGGTCTTCCGCTTTTGCCGCAATCTTAACCGCTTCGCCGGGACCAATCGTCTTATCGCTGATTGCCAATCGTGGCTTGTAAACACGATCAGGCTTCGGCTTCGTGAATGGCGATGCCGCAAGGAAGTTTTCGTAGTCGGTGAATTCTGAACTCTGACGAACTTCAGCAACCGGAAACAGAAAGACGTTTTGATCAGCTGGGTGAGCAACGGAAACTGTATTCAGCAGCCCGCGTTTTACGGTCCACGTACCGCCATCAACAGTCTCAACTTCTACCATTTCTCTGCCAATCTGCACAAGAAACGGAGTCTTCTGTGGGAAGTCTGCGCTTTCGGCCACTTTGATTTCAGTTGACTTTTCAGTGATCGGTGCAGCAATCAGCGTTCGAGGAAACACGTCGCTTTTGACGGGGCTTTTATCAACGCTCATACCTTCGGCGGTCAGCGTGATTTCCATGCGAGGATTGTCCTGTGAGCCGGTACTGGCGATATCCAGAGACGAAACGCGATGCATCAGGTCGGCTTTTTCAAACAGAAACAGAAACTTGCTAAGTCCTTCCAAATCCGTTTCGGCTTCAACATCCACATTGACCGTCAGATATTGACCGGGACGATTTTCTGTACGACCAGGCGTGACCTTCAACTGAGCAAACTTGCACTGTTCAGACAGGTTGGTAATCCACGACTGATACAGCCGCTGCGCATCGGAAATTTTGGGCGGCAGACTGACGGCTTTCCCCTCAGAAATGCGCTTTCTGGCGCGTACGACTTCACCCTGTTTTTCGTAGGCCGTATCAAATCGTTTGTTGGCGTTTTGCAAATCAGACTGGGCTTCAGTGATCGGCCTCATTAACGCGCGGTCAGGTCTGATAAACATAAACCCCAGCACTCCTACAAGTGCCGCAGCCAGAATTTTAGTTCGTTTTGATTCGTCCATTTCACTCACACCAGACTTTGAATTACCCGTTGGCTTTAACCGACTTGCTTACCATGGCAGTCACTAACAATCAGGCCTTAACAGCGGGTTTTTCCTTGGGGGGTGTCGGGATATTAACTTCCAGCCGAAGCTCCATATTGTAGTTTGGATCTTTCAGGCTTTGCGTAATTTCTGTGGGTTTGACTTCATAGCCAGCTTCCGTCAACACACGCATCAGGTCTTCGATATCTCGACGCGACTTGGCGTAACCTTCTGCATCAAAAGCAGCAATATAGTCGCCGCTCATCAGATGAAAATTGAACTTCTTGATGAACACCCGATCGGTGCCACCCATTAGCCCCTGCAGCTTCTGCATTTCATCCAGCCAGCTGATATCGCGATCGCTCCACGATGCCAGGTTAGCGGCCAGCTTCAATTCGTTACTGGCCAGCTTATAGGCACCTTCCATGTCCTCCACTTCACCAGAAACGGCGGCGACTTCTTTTTGAATGGCTGTCACTTTCGCTTCTCGCCACTTCCAGCCACCCACCAGAGCTAAAACAGCAACGCCGGCGAGCAACAGTTTTTTGACTCGACTGTAGTCGCTTTTTTCGGGCGTTCGTCGTGGATTCACAAGGTCAACGGAAGTTACCGATGGCGTTTGCACGTTGGCAACAACGCCCGCAATGGCCAGCAGGTCAGTCGCCGAAATCCCAGTAAACGAACCACTAAGCAACGCATTCTGCGGGTCAACTCGAGCCACGTCGGCATCGTTCAACCGTTTTGTGATCGAATCCGGAACGGCAGCCGTCACGTCCGGGCTGCCAATCAACGTCAGGCGACGAACGACATAGCTGCCCATGTCGCCTTCGGCAGCCATACGAGCTCTGGAAATCTCCGAACGTACGGCCTGCTCAATTGCTTCAATCGACGTCCACGATGCACCGCTGTGAGAAAAAGCGACGTTGTGCCCTGACATGAAGATCATTTCGATCGAATCAGAACCCAAAGCAATAATCGCTTCGACTGCTCTGCTGTCAGCATTCTTCTGCATCAATCCCGAATGCACAACCGATGCCGCGATGCCAAACGAACTGACGCGCACTCCCTTTAGCTCGATCGCACAAACATCCAAAGCTTCTTTGACCTGATTGATATACTGTCGAGGCACAGTTACCAGCAACACGTCTCGTGTTTCCGAACCCGCCGGAATCGGCAGCGGAGCGAAGTCCATATACACGGATTCAACGGGCACCGTCAGGCGAGTCGCCGCCTGCATCTTCACCATTTCCGGTATTTCATCGTCACCGATGTTAGGCAACGTGATGCGACTGAACGTGACCAGATTACGTTCAAAAACCACAATCGCTTCGTTGGCGGTCACGCCCACGGACTTCAAGCCTGCCGCCAGCTTTTCGCCCAGTTCAGAAGGCAGCAATTCGCCGCCCTGACGATCGATGCTGACCGCAGACTGAATTTTTACCGAACTGCTTTCCGCAGAACCCAAGGCCGCCAACAAGCGGTCTCGGCCCCATTCGATAACAAGTGTTTCAGACATGATGATTTGATTTCATTGATCTAACAAGGGCTGTGCCCTTGACCCAGTGGCGTAGCCAGCTGAAGCAGGTGGGTTGCTTCAAACGCCGAAACGCTCCGTTGTCGCTTTTAAACAATGCCCGCACGATGTTGATTTGGTCTCAAACTGACGGCCGCTCTTCGCCGACGCTGACAGCTTTCGTCGTAAACACCGCACCATCCATGGTGGCGCTGCATTTACCTAAACGCAATAACGGGTTAGTGGTTATGTCGGATCGGTTATCAGATTTGGATTGATTTTCCGGCCTCTAAACCAGCCCGAAGGAGTTATGAACTATTGGCTGCCATCCGTCGCACTTTTCAACATGCTGGGATGGTAGCCTCGCCCCAGCGTCGTAAGGTCTCGAACAAAACTGATTTGCGGTGGATAAATTGTCGCGTCAATCATGGCTTCCATGCGGGTGGTCGGCCCACCTTCGTCGAAATGCCCGATCGATTGAAATCGATAAATATCCCCGCCGGTGGTGATGTAGGGCCCCAGGTCTCGCAGTGTGGCAAGATCCACCAGCCCTTCTGCCAGAATCCAGGCAGCCGTGTTGCGGCGAGCCATAATCGTTGATGAAGCACTTTCCAATGTCACCGGTGGACGGGAGCTGATGATATCATCGGGCAACCCTTCCGGAATATAAGGAATCGCCATCAACACTTCGCGGCGAGCCTGGTTGATGTTGATTCGACCTTCGATATAAGCATCTTCATTGATCGTCAGCGTCTGTTCCAGATCCGGAAAGATATTCAACAGAGTGTTAGCGTCTTCCGTCCACGGGCTGAGAAAGCTTTGGTTTGTCCCACTTAGCATTTTGACCGGATTGGTTTCACCGCCAATCAATTCATACAACGATGTAAACTGATAGGCGGGCACAACGGTCAGGTCGATATCGTTGCGTGAAATTTTATCGGTGATTCCCGAGTCCGTCGCCGGCAGGCCCTCAGTCGAATAGTCCGTGCCACCCAATCGGTAAGCCACCACAAAACTGGCGGCATCAGCCCCATACAGTTCTTCAATGGCATCGTACAGCTCAGTCATCTCACCCATATTCAGGTTAATTTTCGCTTCACCTTCCGGTGTGGAATTGCGTTCGCGACTGGTAGCAGTCAGATAGTCTTTCCAGCCGAGATCCAGGATTCCGTCAGCATTGTCCATTGGCAAAGTTTTGTCGCCATCGTTTTCGTTAGGGTCCAGCAGTCCGTTTTTGTTGGCATCTTCACCGTAAAACAGATCCGGTGTGACTCCCTGAATCTTCAGCAATTCTTCAATCGATTCCATGGGAGCATTCTTGCATTCGTAGGGAATCGCCAAGGCCTGATAGTCTGAATTTTCCGCTCCATAGGGCCGTCGTTCGTCGTCGGAATCGAGCCAATCCAAAATCGAATCCATCACCTCGTCGGTCATGTTTGGAATGTTGGAAACCGCCATCGACACCAGCCCCAGCTTCTCGTCGTCCGGTAACGCTTCTTCAAGAGCGTCCAGTTCCAGCATCTTGTTGATATTGAATTTCGCACTTTCATTGGCCAGGCCAAACCGCACGTTGCCGGACGTGGTGTTGGTTTCATCGATGGCTAAAATGGTGCAGCGAACTCGCCCACGATCGACGGTTGAATCAGCGATCAACCGACCTCGAAAGAAATCCGGATCGTTGTACAGATTGATCGTGCTGTCAGCATCGCGTTCCAGAATGCGAGTGGCGGCATATTCGATTCCGGACTCCGCGGCTGTTCTGGCCAACAGGTCTCGCCCGCCCATCACCACGGCTTCGTGTTCGACAAGCATTGTTCCTGAATAGTTGTAGGCGGCAAAGGTCAGCAACACGATGGTGATCGTCACCACTGCCAAAATGAAGCCACGACGCCCCGGCGACAATGCTGGAATGCCTGACAGTTTGCCCGCGGAAACTTTGGTTTTCATATCGACGTTTCTCCCACGTATGGAGGCGCAACCAGAATGGGAACAACCAGGCGATGCACAGATTCGGGCATCCAGCCAGGGATATTTTCCGGGGTTCGAGCATCTTGGGGGTCTGTCAATGTCCGCAATGTCAAATTGACAACGATGGCAATTGGCATGGCGTTTTGCACGGTGCTGTCCCATTCCGTCTGCAATTCCACGCCGTCCCAGTATTCGAACGTGATCCCGGAAACTTCTTTGGCCAGCAATTGAGACGCCTGCTTCTGCATATCCACGTCACCGTTGCTGATCGCAAGACTTAAACCGGAAAGGTCACCCTGCATGCGTCCCAGCCCGACAATTGTTTCCGACGAATTGCCTTGAATGCTGTCAGATGCCAGTTCGCCCGATAGCCCACCGGCCCCCTTTTCGGCCAGCAAATAGCGAACAATCATCGCGTCACTGCTGCGATCGGCGGGACTGGTCACTTCCTGAGCCGCCACGTAACTATTCGTTCGATCCGGTCGGCTGATGTACAACACCAGATCGGATGATGAACCAAACAGTCCGTTGGTATAGGATGCCATGGCAGTGTCAGCATCAACGGCTTCGTCGCTGTCACCATCGTCGTCTGATTCGGATGTGTCCTGTTCCACAAACGTTGCCGACTGAATATCGCGAGCCATTTCACGCAGGATGGCTCTGGCGATCTGACCTCGTTCAATTTCTTCGTAGCTGTCGGTTGCGGACGTCCAATAGATATTCATGGCGGAATACATGGCGGCCATCAGCAACGACGTCAGCCCCACCGCAACCAGCACTTCGATGATCGTAAAACCGCGACCTGTCGTTTCAGCGGAAAGTCGTTTCATTCGTCCGACTCCGCTTCTTCAGCCGCCATGGCGGCATCCAAAAACAGCTGCGGATCTCGCATCAATCGCGAAAGCTGAAAGTACGAATTCGCCTGCGTTCCGTTAACGACGTGTTCCACCAGAACCGTAACTTTCAACAAACTTGTACCGCCTCCATCTTCCACTTCGGTTGTGTACTGCCAGGCTTCCGACGAAGACAGTTCACCAGAATCCGGGAACGGAACTGCAGCTTCGGCCTTTAACGGCAGAATACCGGAGACATATTCCCCCATTAAACTTTCACAGCGCAAAGCGGCTTCTGCGTCCAGCCGGGCGCTCAGCCGTGATTCATGGCCGACTCGCATGATCTGCAGAATTGCCGTTAGTGCTCCCAGAAAGATCGCCGTGGAAATCAGCACTTCCAAAAGGGATATACCGGATCGGCGAGCGGTGCGTGACAGTCCTCGAGATGACCGCTGTTGCCACGTTTCATGTTGCAAGTAGCGTTTCACTAGTCATCCTCCTGATAAACCAGCCCGGTTTTCGAGGTGCCAGTGAGACCACGCAAAGTAACTTTGCAGGTTAACCCTTCTTTATCAGAGACTCGGAATACGAAGTCATCAGATGTTCCATCAAAGCGAAACAGCACAGCAGTCGCCCATGCCTTCTGAGCAAGTTGCGATCCGCCCAGCTGTCCAAAGCGTTCCGGGTCCAGCGTTTCGGTCGCCATTTCAACATCTTCGTCCGCTCGAATTCGCATGCCTTCCGGCAGTTCCACCAACATGCGGATGTAGGAGTCTGTTGTCGTACTCTGACCGGCTTCGTTAACGTTTTGTTCGCTTTCAGATGGCAGCACCACAGCTGTTGCACCGTTGACTTCGAAGCGAAACTCATAGTCGATCCCGGTATCAATGGCGTAACGACGTGTTTCACCCAGACTGGCACGAACCTGGTCCGCCGCATCAAAAACGGCGTTCTCCCGCATCAATGACATCAGCTGCGGCGACGCCATGGCAGAAATCATGGCGATGATGGCTACAACCACCATCAATTCCAACAACGAAAAGCCAGCGGCCATTCGCGATGTCTGGGATTGTGGTTGAAGTCGTTTCATGGCGTTCACACAGCATGACGGAACCGCACGAATGACCAGGCGGCCAGTGCGGTTCCAAAGTTCTTATTCTGAAAAAGGCAGAGCCATTAGCAGCAAATTTTCGTGACAGACCACAAAACGTTGCTGCGTAAAATAGCCTTCATAAACCTACTCTGTATCACGGCTTAGATTGCTGACGTCGTCAGAACTTTTGCTTCCGCCGCCATCCTGTCCATCGGGACCGAACGACCAGATACGTGGCTTCAGGTCGGTATTGGAATCATAGGCGTACTGAAATTCGCGGTTCCATGCGTCGCGCGGCACTTCTTCCAGAACCGGTTGTTGCTGCTTACCAAGTGCATCCTCCCAGGGCTGAGCAAGTGCTCGAATAACTTCCGAGCCGCTGCCGGAATCGAATACACCATTCATTTTCACCGCTTTGCGTTTGAAAGCATCTTCAACCGTCCGAATCGTAGCTCGCGTGGTCGAGATGTTCGCATCCTGAGCACTGCCGATCAGGTTTGGTGCGACCATGGCAGCCAGGGCCACGATGATTCCCAGAACGATCAAAAGTTCCAAAAGCGTAAAACCAGACCGCAATGCCTTAACTGCCGGACGTTGAACTTTCGTCATCAATTTCATTTCACATTTTCCTTTTACGTCGTTTGCTCATGTTGAGCAATTATTAACATGTTGAAAACGGCTTGCAGCAGTTGGCTATTCTTGTGAATCAACCATTTCCGCCGCCACCTTATAAACCCTGTTTGCAGCGAAGTCTGTTCGAGCAAAACAATATTTTATTACAAATCGTCCGTAATTCTAAACCATGTTCAGAACAGAAAACTGAACCAAGCCATCCACCAGCGTTTCTCTGGGCAACTGTCCCGATTCGCGTCAAAGTAGCGCCGGTTCCTACCGGCCGCCGTTCGTCGGGGCGGCCGTTCGTCGGGGCGGCCGATAGAAACCGGCCCGACGAAAGTTATTTCATACTGGACATATTCAGAATTGGTAAAAGCAGAGCGGCAATCACAAACGTAACGATCGTTGCCATAAACAACAACATTATGGGTTCCAGCATGCGAACGACGACGTCGATCTTGCGGCTGGTGTATTTTTCCAGACTGTCGGCGATACCAATCAGCACGTTTTCCAGATTATTCGCTTCTTCACCGATCGAAATCATTTCCACGATTTCTCGCGAAAACTGCCCACTGGCTCTAAGAGGCACGGCCAGAGACTTACCGCCAGAAACGTTATCCGCCGCGTTACCAATGGCCTGACTCAGCACCGCGTTACCGCTGGCATCTTTCGCAATCTTCAACGACTGCAGAATTGGCACACCGTTGCCAAGCAGAGTTCCCAGCATGCGGCAAAATCGAGCCACCGCCAGATTCTGCACGATTGTGCCCAATCCCGGTGCTTTTAGCTTCCAGCGGTCAAGCTGTTCCTGGCCTTCCGGATTATCCTGATAGTGCATGATGACAGCAGCAACAGCTAAACCAATCGCTGGAAAAATGATGTACCACCAGCTTTGGAGACTCTCGCTAAATGACATCAGTGCCGTCGTCGCCCACGGCAACTTGCCCTGATCTCTCATACGCCCAAAAATCGCAGCGAACTCGGGCACGAACCACACCAGCAACACAGTGATGATAATCGTACCGACGCCCATCAGGAACAACGGGTACACCATGGCTCCCGTAACTTTGCCTTTCAGTTCTTCCTGATGATCGTTGAATGCGGCCACTCGAGCCAGCACGTCTTCCAGAAAGCCGCCTTCTTCACCCGCCTTGACCATGCTGATGGTCAGACTGTTAAACGCTTTGGGATGACGGCGCATCGCGTCGTTAAGTCGCGTACCTTCGGCAACCTGTTCGTGAATATCCTGAGTCACATACTTCAGCGCCGGGTGAGACGTTTGGTCCTGCAGCAGCGTAAGTGACTTCAGCAGCGGAACGCCGGAACGCAGCAGGTCAGACAACTGGTTATAGAAGGTCGTCAGAATTCGACCGGGCACTCGTTTGGAGCCGCTGATGGCCTGCTTTTTGGTCGCCTCAGAAATTCCGATCTTCATCGGAAACAGTCCCTGAGACTGCAATGCAGACAGCGCATCTTTTTCGCTGCCGGCACTCAGAATTCCTGTGACCTGCTTTCCTGAAAGTTGTCTGGCTGTGTAAGCAAATTCTGGCATCGATTAATTGTTCAATTTACGCCCACTGTTTTTGATTTAACGACTGACACAATAGTAAACATTGGCTGGCCCCTACCCGGCAGCAACCTGTCCAACAATGTCACCTCGAGTAATTCGCACAACTTCAGAAACACTGGTGACTCCGATTTCAACCTGTTCCCAGCCACTTTGACGCAGCGTTCGCATTCCGTGTTGTACCGCGTGAGCTCGAATCTTTGTGGCGCTGGCGTTGTCAGCACACATTTCCTGAAGCTTCTCGTCCGTCGTCAGCAATTCAAACACACCGATTCGACCGGAGTATCCGGTATCCGTGCATTCGCGGCAGCCCACGGGTTCGTACACGAATTCAACTTTGTCTTTCGGAAAGTCCGCAGGCAGATCCTGCGCCATGCCAACTGGAACCTTCTTCTTACAATGTGGACACAACCGACGAACCAGTCGCTGAGCCAAAACGCCTTCGACCGTGCTGGCCACCAGATAGGGTTCCACACCCATGTCAACCAGTCGAGTAAACGCACTGGGAGCATCGTTGGTGTGCAGCGTGCTGAACACAACGTGACCCGTTAAAGCCGCTTGAATCGCCGCTGTCGCCGTTTCTCCGTCTCGAATTTCCCCGATCAGTACCACGTCCGGGTCGTGTCGCAGAATACTTCGAAGTCCGGCTGCAAACGTTAACCCGATGCGGCTGTGAACCTGAATCTGGCTGATTCCGTCCATCTGATATTCCACCGGATCTTCCACGGTGATGATCTTGGTGGCCGGGTCTTTGATTTCGTTCAACGCGCTGTACAACGTGGTTGATTTACCACTACCGGTTGGCCCCGTTACCAGGATGATTCCGTGAGGCAGGCTGATGAGTTCTTTAAAGCCCGTCACAATCGACGGCGGCATGCCGACGTTCTTCAGGTCGAACTTCATTTTGGCTTTGTCAAGCAAACGCATGACCACGCCTTCGCCGTGCGACATCGGGATGATTGACACACGCACATCGACTTCTCGCCCGGAAACCCGCAGCTTGATACGCCCGTCCTGAGGCAATCGTTTTTCCGCGATATTCAGGTGTGACATAATTTTCAGGCGAGTCACGATCGCCGAATAGAAGTGATTGATCTCGGCCGGAACGGGCTGAATTCGCAGCATACCGTCAATACGATAGCGCACTCGCAAGCTGTGTTCCTGAGGTTCAATGTGAATATCACTGGTGCCCAGCTTCACCGCCTCAATCAGCAGCTCGTTCACCAGCTTAATCACCGAAGGCGCTTGAGCACCTTCCGCCAGTTCACCAAAGTCTTCTTCGATCTCTTCAAGAAGTTCAATACCTTCTTCACTGCGTTGACGCACCAGTTCGTTGATGGTGTCGCCGCCGACTCCCAGCAGTTCGCGAATTCGCAAACGGAGTTCGTTGCTGCGAGTCAGAACTGGTTCCAGGCGCAGGCCGCTGACGGTTCCCAGTTCGTCCAGACCTTCCAGGTTCAGCGGATTGTCGGTAGCCACAACCACATGGCCATTTTGCCGATAAAGGGGCAGCAAAGAATGGCGATAGATGGCCGACGTAGGAAACTTTGTCAGCAGCTCGACATCGACTTCCACGTCCTTCAGGTCGATGTACTCCATCCCGAATTCGGACGACAGCGTTCTTAGAACGGCGTCTTCCGTCGTCAGGCCCATTTTGATCAGCGTATGATCAATCCGGTCAGTGGATTTTTCGTTTCTGGCCAGCGTCAGTTGCTCTGACGTGATCAGGCCTTCATCGACGAGAAGTTGTCCAAGTTCCATAATATTTGACTCACAATTTCATGGGGCAGTTCAGGCGAATTTGCGGGACGATTATCGTCCACCGCGAGTGCCGCCGCCACGAGTTCCGCCACCGCCACCGAATGGGCTTGCTCCGCCACCAAAGCCGGTACGACCGCCACCTGGCGTTGTGCCACCACCAAAGCCTGTTCGGCCGCCACCGGGAGTTGTGCCGCCGCCAAAGCCTGTTCGACCGCCACCGGGAGTTGTGCCACCACCACCTCGCATCTGCATCATTCGATTGAAGGCATCCTGCTGAGGATTTGACGAACTGCCACCGGAAGAATCACCACCAGATGAACCAGAAGTATTGCTGCCCGAAGTGCCGCTGCCACCGGTTCGGGAAGACGAAACAGAAACACGAGGAATCAACGCAGAAATGGATTGTTGAATCATGGAAGCGTCTGCATTCTTCAATTGAATCACTCGAATACCGGGATTCGCAATTCGAGTTGATTCGTCCAGTTGGCGGACTACAAGTTCCACTTCTTCAAACAGACTCTGGTTGCAGTTTACGGTCAGCGTGCTGGTTTGAGTGTCAGCGGCAATCATCATGCGAACCTGTTGAGCTGCATCGTCACCACCTCGACCGCCTCCGCCGCCCAGCATCGCTGCAAAGGGGTTTTGTTGCTGCTGCCGTCCGCCACCCTGCGATTCCGTATATACCTTAAACACTTCCTTCAGGTGCGACTCCACGTCTCGCACGTCAGCGTATTCCACCTGAATAAAGTGAGGCTGCATGTCCTTCAGTGATTCCGGAATGTCGTTCGAATCCAGAACATCCAGAAACGTCAAAGCATCTTTGATCATCATTTGCGGGCCCGTCATAAACAGCGAGTTTGTGCGTGGGTCCGGAATGATTTTCAGCGAATTGGAACTGGCCCCCAGTCCGCTTAATCCCGTCATATCCATCAGGCTACTGCCCATAGACGACATGCTGCTTCCAAGGCTGCCCAACATGCTTCCACCGGAAGACGAAGAAGAGCTTGCTACAGAGCTGCTGGGAAAAAACTGAGACAACATATCGGCGGCTTCAAGAGCATCAGCCGACTTCAGGTACACCACAGTATATTCCGGCTTAAACGGCATTGACTGCTGCAACTGGTCCATCAAATCTTCCAGCCGATCCAATTCTGCTTCGTCTGGTGAAGACAGAATCAACTGATCGCCGTAGACGATGACATCGACGCCTTTTTTTCCAGATGAATCGTTTGAATCAGATTCCGTTTGCTCAGCCGCTGCCGACTGCTCGTCCTGCTGATAGGCGGACGCCACTGCAGTCAATTGGTTGGTAGGTTTTCGCCACTGTTTCCAATGATCGCCCGACGCATTTTTTGAACCACGACTTGTTTGAGAAACATCATCACCTGGCTCTGACGATGTTTGCGGTTGACGGCGATCTACGCCGGTTTCCACTTCGCCCGTTGTGCGGCGACTGCGAATCGGACCGGGTTCGTTGGGAATGATGATGTTGATTTTCTGAGTCTCATTGGCGTCCCAGGCCTGCTTTAGAATTTTCACGAAGTCTTCCGGGTTGCGGCCCTGCAAAGAGAACTGACGAACCGTTCCGCCGTCGCCACGAGCTCGAACCCCTGTGCCGTCTTCGCCAAGATCGGCCAGCACCTGCTTAATTTGAGTGATCTGATCCATGTCGCCACGCACAATCAGGCGGCGCCCGTAAAGATCCGTTTCAATTGTGGGTGCATCGGTGCCATCCGCATAAAACAGGCTTCGCAAAGTTGCAGCTGCGGAAAGTGGATCCATTTGTGCCAGCTGAATCACGGCAACCATTCCACTGGAACCACTGCCATCCAGTTGACGAATGATCACGGCGACTTCTTCATGCTGTCGCTCGGAAGCCATGATGTGAATTTTCCCGGTGGATCGCTCTTCATTGACCACGGTGACTCCAGCAATATTCATCGCCGTCAGAGTCTTGGTGACTTCCCCAGCATCCGCTGTCTTAACGGTATAGACCTCCAGATAAACCCCCTTGCGACCACGAGTCAGAGATTCACCGTTGGGGCCTTCAGAAACGTCCAGCGACGCCAGAATTTCCTCAACCAGTTTATGCTGCGCGGCTGTGCCTGTGACAAGCAGACCGTTCAATCGCAGGTCAGAAGCAATCTGAATCGTGGGTTCAGTTTTGGCTGCCGGCGTGGGGGCTCCACCGCGTTGAGGCGGCTGTTGAGCCTGAGTTCGTGACTGCATCCGGGATTGCATTTCCACCGCGGAGCTTACGTTTGTTGCGCCCTGTCGCATGCCGAACTGCGTCTTAACCTGCAGTTCAGCTTCTTCAGCATCCATATTTTTCAGATAGTAGGCCTTAAACAGCAACGCGTCCGGTTTCGATTTGCTCATCGCAGCTGTCAGCAATGCGTGAATTCGTCGCAGACTGCCGCCGGTATCGGTGACAATCAAAATCGAAGACTCAGTCAATGCGATCAGGCTGCCATGTGGGCCAACAATAGCTTCCACTTCCTGAGCAGCTCTGGCGGTATCCATGCCTTCGATGGGCATCGTGACACTCACAAGCTGGTGTTCGCCAACTTCAAATCCGTCACTATTAATTTGAACCAGTTCTTCAATGGTCGCGCTCGGCACCAGATAAGGCGGAATTCCATTGTCGACGTTCAACACGATTAGAAAACCGTTGTTTTCCATCATCGCGTATCCCTTGCGAAGCAAATAACCGTTCAAGATGTCCAGCGTTTGCCTGGGAGTGTACTTGTTGTCGTCGTAGTGGCTGAACGTTCCTGGTGGGATCTGATTCAGGTCCAGAGTTAACCCGGCACCGTCTGCGTACATCTGCAGAACCTGTTCCCAGGGAGCACCACGGAAGTTGAAGCTGAATTCCTCAACTCGCTTGCGTTCACCCGCAACTGTTCCGCCCCCGAATGTGCTGACCACTTCACCTGCAGGCACCACTTGGCCCGGAACCATAACCGAACCAACAATACCAACCGCCGGTTGGCCATTGGCTGCAACGGCCGTGGTTGCTGGTTGTTCGCCTTCAGCAGATTCTTTTTCAAAGCGAGCTTTCTGTTCCGGCGTTAGTTCCGCCATAAACTTGCTCTGCCAATCCGCGTTGAATTTGTCACGATCCTCTTCCGATGCTCCAGAAGGCAAGTCGCGTGCTGCGTTGCGACGCAGATCAGAAAGCTCGTTAATCTTCGCGATCTGTTCCTGAGTGATGCCGTAATCTGCGGCGACGGTTGCGTCTGTTAATCCTCGTGGTCCCGCACTTCGCAAAAACACGCCTCGAAGCTTCTTCTTCTGGCTGTCGTTCAGAACGTTAATTGTGGCTTTCTTGAATTCCAGCCCGGCGTTGGCAACTGCGGCCGTCATCTCAGCGCGAACAGCCGCTTCGGCTTCTTTGTCCGGAGCGTCTTTAATTCGCTGCAGAAACGGTTCAAAGAACTCACGACCGGGGGAGGAGTTCTTTTGAGCTTCCTCCAGCTTGGTAATCTGAGTTTCGGATAAGCCCAACTCCGCTCTGACTTCCTGACGACGCAGCAAATCGGATTCTGAGCCGCCTCCCCGCTGAGCCATCGCAGAACTGCAGGCTGAGCCAAGAATAACGATCAAAACGAGCAATGATTGAAATCTACGCTGAAAGTCTGTCATCGAAGCGAACCTTCGAGGTTGTGCAGGCTGGTTGAAACTGGAGGCTAAAACGTGCTGAATGCACCAAAGAAACGGGACTATGCACTCCACTGGCCGAAACCCCGGCGAAACGGGTGAAGAGTCTCTATATTTCCTAAATTCGTCGCTTAAGGCGGCTATTCTTCGGCATGCTTGACACGATGCAAGGGAATAAGTCAGTCTGATTCGGAGTTGTCGGTTGTGACGAATGGCTATTCTGCCTGAGTCGGCGTTTTGAACGATTATTGCCTCAGTTCGTCATTCTCCACTGAATTATCAGTTGAAATATTGCCCGATCCGGTAACCAAGTCGATACTGTGCACGAGTGCAAGGTTTGTGCCCCGTGATTGCCGACTCCGTTCAAATCAGTTTTCACGGCCTAAGTCGAGAAAGCCCGCCAATGAAATTCCTGCAGAAAACAGCATTTTTGCTGACAATTACCATGTTGCTTTCCGGCAACGCCCTCGCTCAACGCGGCGGCGGTGGTGATCGAACTGGCGGCGGCGATCGAGGCGGCTTTGGCGGACGTGGCGGCACACCTGGAGCACCAACAAGTGGATTCAGCCGAGGTGGATTCGG
>CALFSX010000135.1 GCA_937916515.1 uncultured Planctomycetaceae bacterium
GTTGATTTTGCAGGCAGCATTGCCGTGGAGTGCTCAGGTCAGGAACTTGTGTTTAACGGTATCACCGCTCCGCTGCCAGATGACCCTGTATCGTCGAGAGCGAGCGAGGCCAATGAGCAAGGTGAAGGAACTCAAATCCAGTCTCTTTTGGAGGCAACCGTTGATTTGAAGGCTTTTACTAATCTGGATTCTGGCCACCAACTGCAACGGTTGCTTCAGGGGGTTGAACAGGTTTACCAAAACATACTTGAGGCTCAGAGGGCAACAGCCAGGGGAGGCGTCTACGAGAGAATGGTAGCTTCACAATCGCACGCGCCGGTTGAATCTGTTCTGGATCGGATCACCGATGAAGGTGCCTACACTGCAGATTTGAAAGTGCGGGCCGCCGGTGGAGTTTTGGTGGTCGATGTTCGTGTTAGTAACGATCTTTTTTGCCTAGCGATTCTTAGACAATCACTGACGGGGCAAGCGACGTCGACTAAGGGGCTTCTGAGGAATCGCATTCCATCAAGTCAGCCTTGACTCGAAACCGGATGGTCAGTGGAAGTTGCCAGCTAGCTTCGCAAAAAGAAATCAGAGGAACTTGGGACATGCACTGTAAATTGACTTCCAACGAAAAACAACGGCGTGGTGAGCCGAGATTTTGTGCACGTGAACGGCTGCAGCCGTTCACGTTGCTGAGTTTTTTGGCGCCACAACTAAAAAAGGTATCAGCGACGAATGGCACTGTGTCTTACGTGTCAAGGAGTTACGTTCACGGTGCCACTGCGAGTTCGGCGTGGTATTCGTGACGTGGTTTTGTCATTAACGCCAGCACTTTGGGGCGGCGTTTGCTGACTCGCGGTTCAACACGATCGGGGCGATGGCCAACAGCCTCGCTGCCGGAAGCCTCTTGCCCCAGATCTGCCAGCAACGGAGTCACGCCGATCACCGCGCACAACAACCAGTTCGCAAAAACAGTGGGCCATTCACCCTTCCTGAAACCTTAAGGAATGTTGTTTTGGGATCTTCGGTGGGTTGCCAAGCCCGTATTCTGCTTATTGAACGACAGTGTGGGAGAATTTAAAGATGCCTCGAGCGAATCGGCGGGATGTTTTGGCGGATGGTGAAGTTCAGGTGATGCATTGCGTGAATCGCTGTGTGCGGCGAGCATCTCTTTGCGGGCAGCATCCGCTGACAGGCACCGACTACGAACATCGGCGGGAACTCATTCGCCAGCGTTTGGAATTTCTCGCTGGAGCCTTGGGCATTGAGGTCCTGGGCTACAGTGTGATGAGTAATCACATTCACTGTGTTTTACGCAGTCGTCCGGACGTTGTGAGTGGATGGTCCGATGATGAAGTGGCGGCAAAGTGGTGGGCGTTGTGTCCGATTCGCAAAGGCAAAGATGGCAATGCCGCGGAGCCCACCGAGTTCGAAATCAACGCCATCAAAAACGACAAACTGCAACTCAAAAAACGCCGCAGTCGGCTGAGCAGCATTTCATGGTTTATGCGGTTTTTGTGTGAAGAGGTGGCTCGGGAAAGTAACAAACAGAATGAGTGCACCGGCAGATTTTTGGAAGGTCGTTTCAAGGCGCAGATTCTCGCCGATGAAGCGGTATTGCTGGCCTGCATGCAAAACGTCGACCTGAATCCTGTGCGAGCGAAGATGGCGACGACTCCGGAGACAAGCGATTTGACGAGTGCTCGGGATCGCATCGTCGACGCGAAGGCTGCCGACGAAGTTTCCACTCCGGATGCTCGGGACAAACGCATCGAACACGGCAAGCGGGCTGGCTGGTTGGCCCCCGTTGCTTTTGTTCCGCCTCGAAAAGCGGTTCGCGAGAAGGCGGCAAATCGTCCAGCCTCCAACAAAGGCTTTCTGGATATCGGGCTCGGCGATTACCTGCAACTGCTGGACTGGACGAGCTGCCAGATTTGCAGCGGCAAGCGAGTAGCGATTCCTAAACATCTCGCCTCGATTCTGCAACGACTGGACATGTCGCCGACGTTCTGGGTGGACTACGTGAGGCAGTTTCAAAAATTCAGCCGCACAATCACCACCTACACCAAACCCACGGAGCCTCAAACAAACGGCCAATCAACAACAAAGTCGCTCACATCACGAAACACGCTGTAACGCAAACTCCGCCCAGGGTTCCTAAACCCCCAGTCTCTCCAGTTGTCTGCATGAGGGTGGATGGTGCAGTCGTGTGCCGCCGCCCAGTCGTGTTCTTGCCCAATCGCCGTTGGCCGTCAATTCGAACGCTCCCTTTGTGGGTTTTCATCACGCGGAGCGTGATGGATACTAACTTCAACTTTCGCAGTTTTTGATTGGTCAGAAATTTTTGAAGCAGGAGAAGAGTTGCTGTAAACTTATGGAGTGAGAACGCCCTTCACGGAGGAGGTTGATTTCATGGATGCAGAAGCTTGGTTTCTTCCGATTCTTCCGATTCTTCAGGTGATGACCGCCGTCATGACGGCACCGACAGTCGAAACATTTCAAACATTGATTGCAGGCTGGTTAATGGCTCCGCGTCGAACCATCATGGGCATGGTCCGCCGCAGTGGAACAGATCGGCATCATGCGGCCTTTCATCGACTGTTTGCGGCAGCAAGATGGTCGATCGATAAGGCGGGGCTCGCCGTGTTTGATCTGGTCACATGGGGGATGACGCAGGTCTTTCTGACGATTGACGATACGTTGTTGCCGAGGTACGGGCTGAAGATTTTCGGTACCGGCACGCATCGTGATGCGGTGCTGTCCAGCAGAAGTCATACGGTGGTACGCTGGGGACATTGTTGGGTGGTGATGTGCGTCGTCATGGAAAGTCGGCATCTTCCCGGACGTCGGTTTTCGTTGCCTGTTTTGCGTCGTCTGTATCTGAATCACAAGGCCGCAGAAAAATGGAAGCGGGCGTACTACTCGAAGAATGAATTGATGCTGCAGACGCTTGAGTGGATGGACCAGCACATTCGGCACAGCGAAAAAACCTGCATTTACTGGGAGATTCAGCATTCACGGCACCCCTGATTCTGGGCCAGATGCCTCGGTCGATTCATGTAACAGGCCGGGTTGTCAGCGACGTCCGAATTCACACTTGGCCTCCGGAGCCACGGTCGGGGCAACCAGGACGCCCGCGCAAACGCGGCAACAGACTGCCGACCCCGTTGCAGATGCTTCAGGGGAAAAACGTGCGACGCATGTTGGTGACGCTCTACGATCATTCGACTTATCACCTGCTTGTGGTGACGCAGGTTGGCCGTTTCTACAAGGCTCCGGATCGGGATGTTCTGGGCATTGCCGTAGAACATTTGCGTGGTGGTCGCGGCATTGAAGTCTTTTACACGACGGATGTGGATGCCTATGTGGAAACGGAGTTGCAGAGATATTCATGGCGCTGGTCGATAGAAGTGACGTTCCACGACTGCAAGGATCACCTGGGAATCGGCGAGCCGCAAAACCGCAAAACCATGGCCGCTCGTCGAACGGCTCCCACCGGATTCCTGTTATACAGCCTTATCGTCTGGTGGCACGAAACGCCTCAAGAGAAGCCCGCCAAATGCCTGTGCCAGTGGAACGGAAAGCTGGGACCTTCGTTAGCAGACATGCTGGGGGCACTCCGCACGGAAACGCTGGAAAATGCGAGGGCAAAACTTTTTGAGACCCCCGATATTCCACCGGGTATCAATAAATTCCTCCGGTACCTGGAGTTACTGCTGGCTCTCGCTGCGTAAACTGCGAAAGTCGGACTAACACGCTGTAACGCAAAAGGCCGCTCCCGGGGCTCTCAAACCGCCCAAGGTCCCTGATTGTCCGCAAATGGATGGATGGCCTGGCTGTCTCTAGCCCAGCCCGGCTGTCCTTTATTGTTATACCAACTCAATGTTCCTGGTAATTCAAGACTTTCGACCGTCACAGGCATCCGGATCCGTTACAGGCTCTGGTCTGCCGGAGACACAAGGCAACTTTATAATGATCAACTTCAGTACCGGAACACCTGCGAGTTTTCGCTCTCTCAGCCTCGCCGCAATCTTTGTGGTCGCGTGCTGTGCTCAGGTCAACGCCGCAGACACGATTCAGATCAACGTGAGCGATGCCAGTGGTCAGCCGGTGGCGTGTCGAATTCATCTAGCCAACGACAAAGGTGAACCACAGCAGGCCGTCGGACAACCGTTTTGGCATGACCATTTTGTGTGCTCGGGACGTGTGGTGATTAAGTTAGACCCCGGAAGCTATTCGTGGCAGATTGAACGTGGTCCCGAGTGGACTCGGGCAAGCGGCAAGTTGGACGTGAAGGTCGGCGAACCGGCAACCGTCGATGTGGCGCTTGCTCGAATTGCCGATTTGGATACCGAAGGCTGGTACTGCGGCGATATGCACGTGCATCGTCCCGTCAATGAGATCGAACGTTTGATGATGGCCGAAGACCTGGATTTCGCTCCGGTGATTGGCTGGTGGAACACTCCCGCGAAGAATCCAACCTTGGCTGAGCAAACCGATTTTCGATTTGGTGGCCACCGCGTCTATTCGATCATGGCGGGCGAAGACGAACGCGAAGGCGGGGCGTTACTGTTCTATGGACTAAATCGGCCACTGGATCTAAGCGTCCGCTCACGCGAGTTTCCTTCGCCGATGAGTTTTGTGCAGGAGGCTCGGCAACTGAACAAGCAGGTTTGGATCGACATCGAAAAACCGTTTTGGTGGGACGTACCGACATGGCTGGCGACGGGGCAGATGAATTCCGTCGGCATTGCGAACAACCACATGTGTCGAGTGGAAATGTTAGCCAGCGAAGCCTGGGGAAAACCTCGCGATGCTGCACGATTGCCCGCTCCGCGCGGAAACGGCTTTTGGTCGCAGGAAATTTACTACCACATTCTGAACGCGGGTCTTCGAATTCCTCCTTCTGCTGGCAGCGCGTCCGGAGTGTTGCCCAATCCCGTTG
Source organism: uncultured Planctomycetaceae bacterium (assembly GCA_937916515.1). Lineage (GTDB taxonomy): Bacteria > Planctomycetota > Planctomycetia > Planctomycetales > Planctomycetaceae > Fuerstiella. The sequence continues at coordinate 4,931 of CALFSX010000135.1, forward strand.
GCTATAACCGAGTCTACGCGTACCTTGGTGATCAAAGGCTGACTCGTGATAAATGGTTCGCCGCGCTGGCAGCCGGGCGTTGCTTTGTCACTAATGGGCCATTGCTGAGGGTGACGGCAAACGGCAATCTGCCTGGCGGCGTGATGAAGCTGTCAGGCGACAAGCCACAAACGATTGAGTTGTCGATTCAACTGACGACGAATGATCGAGTGTCGGCGGTTGAAGTGATTCATAATGGCAAGGTGTTAGAGACTATTCCCTGTGCTGACCAAACCGATCAGCATTTGACAGCGAGTTTGAAGATCGATCAGCCCGGTTGGTTTTTGGTGCGAGCCATCGCGGACGTGGAGAACACGTTTCGCTTTGCATCGACCGCGCCGTGGTATATCGAATCCGCGTCAGGGCAAGCTTACGTCAGCCAGACTTCGTCGCAGTTCTTTCTCGACTGGGTGAATAAACGCATCGAACGCATCAACACCAACGTCACTGATGACGCCGAGCGAGAATCCGTTTTGCAATGGCACGTGCAAGCTCGTGAATTCTGGACAATCCGAGTGAACGCCGCCAATGCAGACATGGCGCACAGCAAATCAGGAGCTAATGAAAACTCGTCGGCTCCGATGACTGAAGATGGCTTGCGATTGTCCAACATCGTGCGGCAACTTGGACAGCAATCGGAAGCTCAGAATGCGTTGCACGTGATCTCCGCGAGTCGCTCTTGCCGAAATCTGGATGATGCCGTCGAGCCGCTGACCCTGTTTTCCGTTTCGGTAAACCCGGAATCGCGAGTCAAAATTTCATCAACGCGTGATCGGCTTGCGATGCAGGTCGGGGTTGCTCGCCGGTTTCTGGTGAAGTGTGAAAACACGGCTGGAATAACGGCACCCCTGCGAATTCGAGCGTTTGATGTTTCGACTCAACCGCCACAGTTAGCAGGCTGGTGCGAAGTGAAGATGATTGATAACAACGTGATCGCTCGCGATTTCACGAGTGCCGCTGTGGAATACAAAGTCGTGGAATTGATTCTAACCGAACCCGGCTTACATGAAGTGCGATTCGTTGCCGACGCCGGTCAGGGCACGCAGGACCTCGGCTTCCGAGCCAGCACTGATTTACTGATCGATGTCGCTGAACGACCGTGACCACCGTAGTGTTTCCATCGCCACGAGCACTTCCTTCCATGACATCTGTGTCATCTGTGGCTAAATCAAACAGCAGTAATTTTGGCCACAGATATCACAGATGAGCACAGATAAGAAACATCCTTGCATCGACCGCCGCTGTCATCTGTGGTTAAATTTCCTTAGCTCCACAAGACTGAATCAAAATCATGAAACGAGATTATCTGTTCGCTCTTCAGACATTGTTCCTGCTGATCAACGCTGGTCTTGTTGCGCTGGGTGACGAACCAACTCCGACGCAATTGATCAACGTGCCTCGTCAGCCCATGTTGGCTCAGGTGCATCGATTGACTGAAGCTCTGGAAGTGGTCGGTAATCCGTTTGATGCCGAAACAACACAGCAGCTAATCGCGTTGAAGTCGGAAGCGGATGCGTCGAAAGTGGTCAGCGAAGTGCAACGACTGCTTGATCCATTCTGCATCGCTACTGTCGACTTACAGCCCAGTGGTCCGCCTGAGGTGACTCGCGGAACAGCGTCGACTGAGTTGCTGGAACAGGGCTGGCGTACATTCCTGGTGAAGGTCATCAACAGGCCGGGAAGAACGCGACGTTTGCTGATCGAAAGCCCGAACGCTCAGCCGCTGCCTCATGCACTGGCCAGCGAGGTCAAGTCGCGGTGGATGCAGCTTTCTTCGTTCGAGGGACAGCCAATGCGGCCGAACCTCAGCGGTTTGGGACTGGAGTATCGCATCGTCCAAATCTACAGCCGCGATCCGGGCGCGAAGCAGGCCATTCTGGAATTCACCGTCAGCAGCAAAGCGGGCGACGACAGCGAGCTGATTCGCGAATGGCGTTTCGATAAAGACACCGATGGCTGGCGAGCGATGAACCAGACGGAGCTGGTTGCCAGGGACGGATCGCTGCAGGTGACTTCAACGGGCGAAGATCCGTTTATGGGAGCTGATGTCGTGGGCCGAGGCGGTCCGATGATGTTGCGTTTTTGGGCAAAGACTGAGCACGAAGGCATCGGGCAATTCTTCTGGTGGACCAAAGACATTCCACAGGCTACCGGTGATCGCCAAACCAACTTTGTGTTGGAACCCGGCAAAGAGCACCTCTACGAAGTACCTTTCTTCGTCGACGGAACGCTCGCGGGAGTGCGGCTGGATCCGCTGATTCTGAAAGGCACGATGCGGATTGACTGGATCGATCTTTATTCGGCTCAGCGGTCCGCCAATTGGGCGAAGCTGCCGGTCGACTTCGATTGCAAAACCGCAACGAAACTCACCTTCCGAATCCTCGACGAAGAAGGCCTGCCGGCGTTCGGCAAGTTCGAAATTCGCGATGCGGCCGGTCGCATCTATCCGGCTCAGTCCAAGCGGCTGGCTCCCGACTTTTTCTTTCAACGTCATATTTATCGCGCCGACGGCGAAAGTATCTCGGTACCGTCCGGTGAATACACCATCATTTGTTCGCGCGGCCCGGAGACGATTCCGGAAGCGAAACAAGTGTCGGTGACCGATCAACCGGCTGAATTCGTTTATCGAGTCCAGCGTTGGGTCGATCCTTCGCAACTGGGCTGGTGGTCTGGCGACCATCACATTCATGCGGCGGGATGTTTGCACTACGAGAATCCGACTCAGGGCGTAAAGCCGGAAGACATGATTCGTCACATCATGGGCGAAGATCTGAAAGTCGGATGCTGTCTGACGTGGGGACCATGTTTCGATTTTCAGAAGCGATTCTTCACGGGCGAAGTTGCCGAACAATCGGTTTATCCCTACACGCTGCGTTACGACGTGGAAGTGTCAGGCTTTGGCTCGCACATGTCCGGCCACTTGAATCTGCTGAATCTGACTAACCAAATTTACCCCGGCGGGGAATCCAAAGATCACTGGCCAACGCTGGGGCTGAACACGCTGCGGTGGGCAAAAAAACAAGGCGCTGTCTGCGGCCCGGCGCATTCGTCGATTGGGCTCAGCCGAATCGTCGGACGAGTTCCCGACACCGACGGGAAAGACGGCCCGCACGACTTACCAAACTTCAATGTTCCTGCTTTTGATGGCATCGGAGCCAACGAATTTATCGTTGATGTCACGCACAAGGTGCCCGGTCCGGACGGCAAGCCCGTGCCAGCGGTGGACTTCATTTCGGCGATGAACACAGAACGCGTTGCCGAATGGAATATGTGGTACCACGTGTTGAACTGTGGTTTTCGAGTAGCCGTCAGCGGTGAAACTGATTTTCCGTGCATGAGCGGCGAACGAGTTGGCATTGGCCGAGTTTACGCACAGGTGGATGGCCCGTTGACGTTTGCGAAGTGGGTGCAATCTATCGCCACCGGCCGCAGCTATGTCAGCGACGCGACGGTGCACCTGATGGATTTCGCAGCGAACGCCCCGAAGTCTCAGACAACAACTCGTGTCGGAATGGCCGGCAGCGAACTGCATGTTGCGGCCGGACAAGCCATCAACTTCACCCTGACCGCAGCAGCGCTGCACGATAGTTCGCCAGAGCTACCCGTGGAATTGATCGTGAACGGTTATCCCGTCGCTCAGCAGATGTTGAAGGCCGACGGAACCACGCTCGATCTGAAGTTTTCCACTTCACTAACCGAAAGCAGCTGGGTAGCAATCCGCCAGTTTCCTCACGCTCACACCAACCCGATCTACGTTGTCGTCGATAATAAGCCACCACGCATCCTGGCCGACAGTGCGAACTGGTGTCTGATGGGAGTCGACCAGTGCTGGCGTTCGAAACAGAACACTTATGCCGAAAGCGAACAGGCTGACGCAAAAGCGGCGTATGATCACGCTCGCAAAGTCTTCGCCGATTTGTTTGGCCACGCGAAAGAATGAGTGCAGCAATCTGAGCCCCAAAATACCAGGTTTTGAACACGTTGCTGGCTTGGTTGTGGTCGGTACGTACTCTGCTTTACAGCGGAAGCTGGGAATTCGGTAAGCTCAAACGGTTGCTGGATTGCACATCGGCTTGTACGAAAGCAAACTGTTTTGGATCTGCGGCAGTTCGGCTGCGGGTTGCTGTCGAGGAATCAAACAGTGTCAGACGTCCAAATAAACGAATTGCCAGAACCACTAGACGTGATCGCAGTCGGCGCTCACCCAGACGACGTTGAAATTGCGTGCGGGGGAACTCTGGCAGCAATGGTTAAACAGGGGCTTAAGGTCGGTATCGTCGATTTAACCGATGGCGAACCAACTCCGCTTAGCCCTGGTCCGGAAGTCCGCTTGGAGGAAGCGAAGAAAGCTGCGGAGATACTGGGAATTCACGTGCGAATTACGTTGGATCTACCCAATCGCCGCTTGTTTGACGGTTTTGAAGAACGAGTTGCGTTAGCCAAAGTCTTCCGTAAATACCGGCCCAGACTGGTGATGGGAATTGCCGAAAAGACCCCGATGGCGTCTCCTGATCACTGGCAAACGATGCAGATTACCGATGCTGCAATCTTTTACTCGCGGCTGACGAAATGGGATGAAGTTTTCGAAAATCTTCCGGTTCATCGTATTCAGAAGCAAATTTGGTACCCTTTGGGCCTTCAGAATCTCAGTCTTCCGGAAGGAGGCGGGCGTTTTGTGTCTGATATTTCCGATACACTGGAACAGAAACTCGCCGCCATCGGCGCGTACAAAACACAGTTTCCTCCCGGAAAACAACGCGTCTTTCAGCTTGTTGAAAGTCAAAATCGATTATTGGGAACTTCGGCCGGTTTCGAAGCCGGTGAAATGCTAATTGCTGCAACAACACTGGGAATCCGCAACGTCTTCGAAACGATTTGTGGGCCTCCCGACGAAAACTGAAAATTCCCGCCTACGAATTTGGCGTTCCAGGTCAATCGTTTCCTACAGTCAATACACCCTACCTGAAAAGATCGAGGCTCTTTGCACCCCCAAGAGCCACTGCGGACTATTCCATGGTTTCAATTCGAGCAGGCCACGTGAGCATCACGGGCAACTACCGCGAAAATAACGAAGACAGTTTCGTTGTCGATAAGTCGCAGCGATACTTTATTGTTGCCGACGGTATGGGAGGTCAGAACGCCGGCGAAAAGGCCAGCGCTCTGGCGGTTGAACTTATTCCTCGACAACTTGAACAGCTGCTGAGTTTCTCTGAAGCTGAAAAAGATGCCGTTGTTTCCGCCATCGACAAATCTGTTGAACACGCCAATTCAGAGATTATGGCGCTTAGCGAAGTCGATCCTTCCGTTCGCAACATGGGGACAACGGTTGTTTTTCTTGTGCGTTCCGCTCACAAGTTCTATGTCGGAGGGGTTGGCGACAGCCGTGTGTACCAGCTGCGTGGCGACAAACTGACGCAACTTACAAAGGATCATTCCTTGACGCAGGCCTTGCTGGAAGCAGGTACGATCAACGAAGAAGAAGCGAAAACTCATCGCTATCGCAACGTCCTGTATCGCTATCTCGGCACAAAAGACGGTGCGTCCGGAACCGACGCACTGGAGTTAAATCCCGCCAGTGGCGATCGATATTTTCTGTGCTCCGACGGTGTCACCGATGGAATTGATGACGCAAAAATCAAGAATCTACTGGCAACATCAGGCGACCCGCAGCATATCGCACAGTCGCTGGTCGACGCCGCTTTGCAAGGCGGTTCTCGAGACAACATTACCGGAATTGTGGTTATCGTCGACTAAGTAGCTCCGCACCAAAACGAGAACGCCGTTGGCTGGGGCGGCGTAGTCGGCTGAGCTTGCGAAAGAAACCGAAAGTTTCGCTCGTGCCTTGCTGCAACCCCGGCCATTCATCGTGCTCACATTTCGACAAGCAACTATTTAGTGCGGTCTCCGGAAAGAGCACCAGTTTAGTCAGGATAAACGGCCGTCGCTGTCGACTTCAGATGAGACGTATCGATTGGCTGTGGCTGAGTTGGAATTTGCGAAACACGTCCGCCGTATTGTGGTGCGCTTTGGCCTGAAGTCTGCATCACGCCGTTTCCATAGTTTGGCTGCGGAGCAGTCGACAATGTGCTCTGACGCTGCAGGTTGCGGCCTGCAAACTGATTGGCCGCACTGGCAGGCATTTGACCGGTGTTTGGAACCTGCTGCGTTGGCGGCGATGCCACAATTGGTCCCTGAGCTGCCGGAAACGCCTGAATTGTGGTTTCGATTCGCTTGTCCTGTTGCACCGTCTGGCCTGCTGCAGTTGTTACTGCCATTGTCACAAACACACTTCGTTCCAATTGCAGGGGCAGACCGGTTGCACGATCAATTGTGCAGGTACCCATGCTTCTGCCACCTGTAATTTGAACGGTTGCTGCTTGATCGTTGCCTGCTTCCGCATAGCTTTGCCCATCGCCGATGTTGCCGGTAATATTGATCTGCGCTGTGCGTTCGTTAAGAGCCAGCAGGCGACAGGTTGACGTCATATACACGGGCACCGGTTGCATCAATCGCCGTTCGCGCGTCCAAACGTCTCCCACGGCAACGCGAGTTGCAGAATCACGATCAACTGATCGATCGAACGGCAGCAGGCCGATGGTGTCGTCAACAAAATTGGCAACGCCATCGTCCCCAAATCTTGCGGAAATATCAGCCAGCATTTGACCGCGTTGCTCCACAGGAACCTGTTGTACGCAACGCTGCAAAAATTCCTGATAGCCCACCAACTGCTGAATCTGATTGTCGCGTCCCAGCCAGAACGCGAATCCGGAATTTACCATGCCCGCATAGGGAGCGATCTCCTGCGGCACGGTTCCTTGATGTGAATCAGAATCGTAAGCCATGCGATGCCCATTGATATCGTGTTGATACGCAATTCGAGTATAGAACACGGATAGCAGGATCGCGTCGGACTTCACTTCGTTTACTTCAATCACCATGTGCATTTGAAGTTCCGTCTGCGCGCTGGCCGGGTATTCCGCCGACTTTTGGACCAGGTTCTGCTTGATCGTTTTTACGAGTGGAAACCGCTCGCCCTGTGACAGACGCAATTCCAGCTTTTCCGTCGCCGCCTTTGCCGTGGGAGGACTGCTCAATTGCAGACTGTCAGCTGGGCTGTCCGTAAGAAGCTTGCCAGCCGTGCGAGTGTCCTGGCCTGACTCATCGACTTCCGCTGGACGTCCTTCTGTGAGGTCCAGGTCGCCCAGCAAGTCACCCAACAAATCGCCTTCTTCTTCAGAAGTGCTGACCGTAGATGTGCTGCCAGTTCCGCAACCACAGGCAAAGGTGGTGAAAATGGCGGCGAATACAATCAAAATGAGACGTTGGGCTGGCATGATCTGGTTCCATCCATGGAATGTGTGGGCGAGCGAAGCGTTCACGCTGGTCAAACGCCGCCCATGACGGGAAAATACCAGCAAATGCCGATCTCGGTAAACACGAACACGACGTCCCGCTTAAGGGACATTCCAGACCGGAAATGCTTTGCCCCTATGAATCGCGATCAATCGGCCAATTCTGCCGGAACCACCGCCGACGTTTTTCGTCAGCATAGCCGCCTTTTCGAAGACAATCGCTTTGTCTATCCGGTTGTTTCTCGACGAAGCCAGGGAGTTTCTGTTGGTGTAAACCTAAACCCCGACAAGGTTTGCAACTTTGACTGTATCTATTGTCAGGTCGATCGCCGCAGCGAATCGGAAACCCAGTTTGTGGAAATGGACCAACTGCTGGCCGAACTGACTCAGGTGCTGCAACTGGTCAGCAGCGGCGAGCTCTTCAATCACCCCAAATTCGCGTCAACGCCGCAACATCTGCGACGACTAAACGACATCGCGTTTTCCGGTGACGGAGAACCCACGACGTTTCGCAACTTCGACGAAATTATTGAGCAAGCGGCCAGGGGGCGATCACTGCACGCCGCAGCGGAAGTCCGGATGGTGTTAATCACCAATGCGTCTATGTTTCACAGACCACACGTGCAGCGAGGATTGTCGATACTGGATTCCAACAATGGGCAGATCTGGGCCAAACTCGATGCCGGCACAGAAGACTATTACAAACTGATTGAACGCACGAAAATCCCGTTTCGCCAGATTCTGGACAACATTCGCGACGCCGCAAAGCTACGACCTATCGTGATTCAAAGCTTGTTTATGAACGTCAACGACGTTCCGCCTGATGATCACGAAATCGCGGAATTTGCTAAGCGACTTGGCGAAGTTGTGGCAGCCGGCGGCAAAATAGAACTTGTGCAAATCTATACGGTCGCTCGACAACCGGCAGAATCTTTTGTCACGGCACTCACGGAAAATCAGTTGCAAAACATCGCGATGCAGGTGAATTCCACTACAGGACTGCAAACTGCCGTGTATCCGTGATAAAATAGTCGGCCGACCTCAAAATCCATCCCGCCTTACAACTAAGTTTCATTTAAGCCATACCATGAACGAATATCAGGCCTTCGAACAGGAATCACGACGATCGTTCCTGAAAAGCATGTCTGCGGCAACGGCTGCCACCTGGGCCATGAATGCTCCTCAAGCGTACAGCGACGAAGTTCATACAGTTGAACAACCCAAGCCAACCGCCGATGCGTGCATTGTGCTGTGGATGGCGGGAGGCATGGCGGCTCCTGAAACCTTCGACCCGAAACGCTACGAACCGTATCGCGAAGGCCTGGAAGTTGAAAAAATTATCAGCACGTTTCCAGGCATCGACTGCGCCATTGACGGAGTTCAGATATCTGAGGGGTTGGAAAACGTTGCGAAGGTTATGGATCGAGCAACGCTGATTCGATCCGCCGTTCAGGCAGACCTGGGCAACATTCTGCATTCGCGACATCAGTATCACTGGCACACCGGTTACGTGCCGCCTCAAACCGTAGCCGCTCCGCATATTGGAGCGTGGATGGCACGGCAGTTGGGGCCACGCAATGAAGTTGTTCCGCCATTCATCAATATCGGCCAAAGACTGGAAGGCGTGGGAGAATCCGAAGAACTGAAGGCGTTTACTACCGCTGGATTTCTGGGGACAGAATTCGGTCCCTTCAACCTGCCCTACCCTGAAGAAGCCGCTCGATCGGTGCGTCCTCCCAAAGGAATGACGGCTGCCCGATTCTCCAAACGCTACGAAGTGCTGAAACGCATGATCGAAGCGAAAGCCGATCCGAACGCAGTCAGCGATTATCATATACAGTCGATGCTTAAGTCTGTCGACAATGCTCACAAGCTGCTGAGTTCCGAAGACCGCAACGCGTTTGACTTAAGCCTGGAACCGGAAGAAGTTCGCAAAAAGTACGACACCGGGCGATTTGGGCGTGGCTGCCATCTGGCCAGAAGACTGGTGGAAGCGGGAGCACGATTTATTGAAGTGACGACGGAATATATTCCATTCGTCCACTTCGACACTCACGAAAGCGGACACACAACGCTGGCCCGTATGAAGTCCGAAATCGACCAGCCGATTGCTCAGTTGATTCTGGATCTGGAAGAACGCAAACTGCTGGATCGCACGTTGGTTGTGATTGCCAGTGAATTTAGTCGCGACATGATTATCGAAGGAGTTCCCGGCAGCACGGCTCGCGATCAGTCGCGAGCCAAAACCGACGTGTTGAAGGAAATGAAACACTACGGCCTGCATCGCCACTTTACGGGCGGAACATCGGTCGTCATGTTTGGTGGAGGCATGAAGCAGGGCTTCGTTTACGGAAAAACGGCCGACGAACGTCCGTGTATTGCGGTGGAAAACCCAGTCAGCATCACCGACCTGCACGCCACCATTTTCCAGGCCATGGGCATCAGCCCCAGAACGTCTCTGCAAATCGAACGCCGCCCCTTCTACGTCACTCCCGACGGTGCCGGACAACCCGTCAAGGCCCTATTCAGCTAACGGCAAACAATGATTTCCCAACGGCGATCATTCCTGACGACAAGTCCCAGCTTTAACCATGCGTAGTGGATCTTGTTAAAGATCCACTACGCAAATTTCCATCACCCAAAACCGTACGTCGCAGTCGATATTGCACCAGGAACCATGTTCACTCGAAATGTGATTTAGCACACCGAATCGTACGCTTCTTGACCAGGTTTCAGTCTTAAAAGGAACAACCACAAATTAAGTGGACCCCAATGATAACCTATGGACAAGTGGCTTTTAAGGCATCTTATAGGCAGGCACGAACTATGGAGTTAGAATTTCCAGGACTGTGATATTCGATGTTGGAATCAGCGACGCTGCGGCTGTGCTGGCGGGCAGCAGAATTGTTGTGCCTTTGTTGATTTCCAGAGTGTTGGATTCTGCGGTACTGGACTTCGTTAACAACTGAGCCGCACCTTCCAGTACCATTAGAATTCGGAAACGGTCGTCCAGCTTAAGACTGAACTCATTTACAGCTTTGTGGCGGCGAATCACGAAGTAATCGCACCGCACCAGTTCTTCGAAATGGTGAGTTCCATAGGACAGCTCAACCGGCGTCACAGGACTTACCGGGCCGCGTTCAAAGTCTGTGCAGGCTAGAGACTCTTCCACGTGAATCTGCCGAGGCAAGCCGTCGCTGCCCATTCGGCCCCAGTCGTACAGGCGAAACGTTAAGTTGCTTTGTTGCTGAACTTCCGCCAGAAGAATTCCAGGGCCTAAGGCGTGAACTGTTTGAGCGGGCACAAAAACGCAATCGCCAACCTTCGCCGGAATCAAATTCAGAGTTTCTTCAATCGTGCCGGCATTCAAGTGATGCTCGAAGTTTTCTTTGGTGACGCCTTCCTTCAGGCCGGCACACAACTGGCTGTCAGGTTCCGCATCCAGAATAATCCATGCTTCGGTTTTGCCGCGTTCTGCCGGGTTGTAGGTTACGGCTTGCTGATCGTTGGGATGAACCTGCAACGACAGCCAGTCGTGGGCATCCAAAAACTTGATCAGCAACGGAAACTGGGTGAGATGCTGATGTCGCCCCAGAAGTTCGGCAGAGTGATCTCGAATCAGTTCCGACAGGGTGGCCCCTGAAAACGTGCCTGCGGCCACAACGCTTTGGCCGTCGGCCTGATCGGTGATTTCCCAGCTTTCGGCATAATCCTGATCGTCGCCGATGGGCTTGTTCAGCACAGTTCCCAACTTACGGCCACCCCAACGAATTTGCTTGATGACAGGTTTGAAGAGTAAAGGTTCCATCATTTGCTCTTTCGGTTGGATAGCTGATTCCGTTCGATCTGCTCTTTATTGGTTGCTTCGAGAATGGTCAAAATGCGAACCTGACGGCAACCTTGCGATGCTCCAGTTCGGGAATCGATCGGGGCGTAATGATTTCAGTTCCCATTGAACGGCAATCTGCCCATTCGGGAATGTGTCCGTTTACATAATAGTGTCGGACGTATTTCCAATCCGTCTCCACAAAGTCGCTGTACCATTGATCCAGATCGGTTACTCCGGCTTCGTGAAGCAACATCATTCCGTACTGAGCCGCTTCAAACTCGTAGTCTCGAAGCACCTTCAGAAACAGGTCACGATCCTTTGTGTTCTGCAGATCATCCAGCGTGCTGCTTAGCGATGGAGCAACCCATTGGACGGAATGGCCGAACAAATGCAGCAATATGAAGCACTGCATTTCAAAGCCAACATCAGGATCAAGCGTAATTGTCTGGCCATCAAACGTGCCGGTTCTAGGTGGTTCCAGATCGTTATATCGGATTTCAAAACCGTACTTCACAATCCGCGACGTGGCGTTAATCCATAGACGTACAAGGTCCGAAGTCGGCATTGCGCCGATCTGTCGTTCTCCAACAATTTCGTGACCAGCTAACTCCGTCATGATGCCGTCACCCTTTTCTGCATTTTCGACTTTAAGTCATCACGGATACTATTCCGGATATTTAGTACTTACGCCTTCTTCCAGGCGGTGCAGATGTTCGCCCGCCTTGCGAACAAGCAGAATGCCTTCGTCTTCTCGATTGGCAAATGATTCAAGATCGATTGAAGCGGGATCGCGGTAACCCAGGTTAATGCGCTCGCAAACTTCGCGAGGAATCTGGGACGCGATGGTGACTTTCACTCGAGGAGATTCGATTCCGTCGTGGAATTCGCCGCTGCCTCGAACATGAGTTGAATGAGCCAGTACGCCCCATGGATAGTCTTTGAACTTGTCCCATTGCTTTGTGAAGTAGTCTCGAACGTGATAGCCGACCGCTTCAATGGATGCTCCATGAGTAATGGAAATGCCTTCCATGTGTGGAGCGTAAATGATTAGCTCTCCACCGTCGGCGACCACGGGTTCCAGCTTGTACATGCACTTACCAGCCACCCAAAGTTCGTCGTACATTTCGGGAGCACACGACAGTACCTGCTTGTACGGACGGCTGAAGCGTTTAATGTGAACCTTCCCCGACAGTTCAGAAGCTCCCTTCCAGGCTTCTTCCGGCGTTCCGTAAAACATGCCGTATGGCGAAGCGTCGGTCGCCACCACAAATGCCAGACAGCGACGTTCAATCGGAATAAGCGCGGCTGATCGATCGACGACTCTGCGAACAGGTGTGTCCTGAACGCCGATAATGCCTACGTTGGTGATGAGAGCTCCCAACCAGTGGAAGAAATTCAAAAGCTTCGGTCCGGAAATACCCGGGAAGAAGTACTTGTTGCCGCCGCTGAAACCGACAACTTCGTGCGGAAAAACCGGACCAACCACCAGGGCGATGTCGTAGTCCAGAATACGTTTGTTGATCTGAACGGGAACTTCCTGAGCCAGCACGCCGCTCGAAATTTCGCGGGTTTCGGCTTCGCTAAGCGTGCCAATTGTGGCCAACGCCGCTGGATTGTCCCATTCGTGATTGTACAGGCCGACATCTTCACAGGGATCGGAATCGGCGATTCCCAACATCGCTCGAATTTTTTGCTGCGGCATCGGCGGATGAGTGCCCAGGGCCACCATCAGATCCAGCTTTGCGGTAACGGGACCCAACAACTGTCGCAATGCCGGAAACAGAATCGGCAGGGGGGCGGTGCGAGTGCTGTCGGGAACGATCAGCAGAACTTTTTTGCCCTCAAAGTCAGAGGCAGGTACGTTTTGGTGAATCCACTGAAGGATTGCATCACGGTTCATTGTGGGCAAATCCGCGGTCATCTTTTTGCGTCTTGATAGTTTCGAAGCGGGATCTTAGAAGTCCTGGCTGACGTCTGCACAGAAATCGCCGCCATGCGACTGATTCCAGCAATGTGGCAGAATGAAGGAATTCAAGGTGCCTTGTGTCGTTTCCAAATTTCAACAAACAGAATTCCAGCCAGTGATGTTTGTCTAATTTAGCGGAGGTCGGCTAAGAGCTGCTTCATTACAACGATTCGCGCAAACGTCGCTGCACTGTAGCTTAAGTTGGCGTATGAGTACATTCATCACGGAATTCGTCACCATCAGTGGGCATTTGGTTCCGGATTGTGAAATCCATGCAGCTGTTATGGCAAAGAACGCTTACTATGCGTTAACCTCTTCGATCCGCCAAGTAGCGAAAAGCGTGGAAATGGCCCCGTCTGCCAGTTCTTCCCGGTTAAATTCAAACGCGAAACGGCTGCGGGGCCAAGACAGATCATTCACCATAAGCCACCTTGGCTTCTCATCGATTACGTCCCAGGGATTACATGACACTCGCGGAGCTACTTCAAAATCGTTTTCGAGCCGACCTTCGACATCGTGGCGCTGCCTATATTGAAGCGGAACGAGTTTCCCTTGTTCGAGTGACCGCAGAAAATGTGTTCGGCGTTGTCGTGGATGGCGTCGACTATCAGACGCAGTTGCGCTATCAGGAAAGCGATATTGCTCTGTTTTGCACGTGCGATCAGTTTGCGAAATCGAAAGCCTGTAAACACTTATGGGCAACCGTATTAACGGCCGACATCGAAGGCTGCGTTAATCCTGGGATTCGTCCGGGCAGACTGGCTCCATTTGTTTCGCGTGAAAAGACGCTTCCGATCCGCATTGACGATTTAACGCCGGGCTACGACGCAGATGCCGATTCCGGCGGTCCAAAGGGTGGCCGAAAGAAAGTCGTCGAAACTCAGGTACGCGAAACCCGCCTCAGACCTTGGGAAGCAAAACTTGCCAATCTTGGCGAAGAAATGGTCGCTCCCACAAGTTCCAACAAGAAGTCGCAAGGCCTGGAACGGCAGATTTTCTACGAAATCGACCTCGAAGCCAGTCGAGAAGCGGAAAAGCTGGTTCTGCAGGCGTCGCAACGACAACGCCGATCCAGCGGGCAATGGGGCAAGGTGAAACCACTGAAAATTCGTCCGGGCGAACTGGATCAGATTGAACACGAAGACGACCGAGTCTTTCTGTCTTATCTGGCGGGAGCGATTCCCGAACGTAACAACTGGTCAACTCAACAGGCCGAACTGCGAGCCGCAGCGCATCGTTTTCACGTGCCGTACGAACTGGGCACGTTGATTCTTCCGGAAATGTGTGCATCTGGTCGTCTGGCACTGGCCAACGAAGATGAAAAAGCTCAGCAAACGCTGGAATGGGACGACGGCTCTCCATGGGAACTGACCGTCAAGGTTCGCCACAATTCTGATGGCAGCGGCTGGCTGGTCACCGGCATGCTGGTGCGTGACGATGAATCGCTGGAATTGACGGAAGTTCCGTTGGTGGTTCCGGGCGGTTTTGTGATTACATCTGATTCCATTTCACGACTTCGCGACTTCGGCGCGGCGGAATGGATGAAGATGTTGATTGAGGAAAAAAGTCTCAGCATCCCAATGGCCGATCAGCACGATTTCGTCGACCGGCTGCTGGACGTACCTGCGTTGCCACGATTGGAACTTCCCAAAGAACTGCAGCTGGAAGAAATTCGCGCGGTGCCGTCGCCGTCGCTTAAGATTTTTACTCCGGCGATGTCTCGCTGGCGAAACGATTCTCTGACGGCCGAAGTCATCTTCGACTATATGGGAACTCCTGTCGCCGGCCGAAATTCACGCTGGGCGGTCGTTCAACGCGAACACAGTCGCTGTATTATCCGCGATCGCAAGTTTGAAACATCCAGTTGGGAAAAGCTTCGAGAGCTTGGGTTCCGCAAACGGTTAAACGGTTCCACAACAAATGCGGACGTCGAAATTCCTCGTCGAGATCTGGGGCGCGCTGTACGTCAACTGGTCGAAAGCGGATGGGAAGTGTTTGCCGATGGCAGCAAGGTCCGACAAGCGGGATCGATGAAGTTTCAGGTTCGTTCAGACGTCGACTGGTTCGACGTGAACGCAAAAGTGGACTTCGAAGGACGGTCTGTTGCGTTTCCTGAATTACTGCAGGCGTTGGAACGAGGCGATTCTACGGTCCGCCTGGACGACGGTTCGCTGGGCATTCTGCCGGAAGAATGGCTGGAACAAATCGGCATGATTTCCGGCCTGGGAACCCTGGACGACGAATCGCTGCGATTTTCAAACTCTCAATCTGCACTTCTGGACGCTTTGCTGTCGTCGCAGGAAGATGTTGAATTTGACGACAAGTTCGAACAGATGCGTGAACGGTTCCGCAGCTTTACCGGAATTGAAACCGTCAATCCGCCGGATACGTTTTTGGGCGAACTGCGTGACTATCAACGTGATGGCCTGTCGTGGATGACGTTCTTAAACGACTTCAACTTCGGTGGCTGTCTTGCCGACGACATGGGTCTTGGTAAAACGGTTCAGTTTATTGCAATGCTGATGAAGCACCGAGAAGGCAAGACGGAAAATCGGCCAACGCTGATTGTGGTTCCTCGCTCACTGGTCTTCAACTGGCACAACGAATGCGGTCGGTTCGCCCCAAATCTTCGAGTGCTTGACTACACCGGTATGGAGCGAGCGACGCTGCGAGAAGAGTTCGACAAATACGATGTGATTCTCAGCACGTACGGCACTGTTCGTCGAGACATCACGATTTTGAAGGATTATGAATTCGATTACGTGGTATTGGACGAAGCACAGACGATCAAGAACCCATCATCACAGATCGCTCGAGCGTCTCGTTTGCTGCGAGCGAAACATCGTCTGGCGTTAAGCGGTACCCCCATCGAAAACAACGCTGGCGACCTGTGGTCGATCTTTGAGTTTCTTAATCCAGGTATGCTGGGAAGAAGTTCAGCGTTCAGAAATCATGTTTCCGATCCGGACAGTCCGGAATCGCGTCAGGTGGTTTCTCGCGGGCTGCGACCATTCATTCTGCGTCGAACAAAAAAACAGGTCGCAGCAGAACTTCCGGATCGTCTGGAAGAAACCATTTACTGCGACATGGAAGAAGAACAACGCCGACTGTATGACGAATTGCGGTTGCATTACCGTGATTCGTTGCTGGGATTGGTCCAAAAAGAAGGCCTGGCCAAGAGCAAGATGCACGTTCTGGAAGCGTTGCTGCGACTGCGACAGGCAGCGTGCCATCCAGCGTTGCTGAATCGTGGCGAAGAAAAAGAGCCATACGCTAAACTGGACTTCATGATTCCTCACCTGAAAGAACTGGTCGCGGAAGATCACAAGTCACTGGTCTTTTCTCAATTCACAAGCATGCTGTCGATCGTTCGGCAGCATCTGGATGAAGCCGGAATCGAATACGAATATCTGGACGGACAGACTCGCGATCGACAGGCTCGCGTGGAACGTTTCCAGGAAGACGATAACTGCAAGGTGTTCCTGATCAGCCTGAAGGCCGGGGGATTGGGGCTAAACCTGACTGCGGCCGACTACGTGTTCCTACTGGACCCATGGTGGAATCCTGCCGTCGAAGCACAGGCGATCGACCGAGCTCATCGAGTTGGTCAGACGAAAACCGTCTTCGCTTATCGTATGATTTGCCGAGACACGGTTGAAGAAAAGATTGCCGAACTTCAAAAGAAGAAACGCGATCTTGCAGACGCGATTCTGGAAGGCGGCGATCAGCAAAGTATTCTGAAGGAACTTTCCTTCGAAGACCTCGAACTGCTGCTGTCTTAAGATAATGGAACGAAGGCGAGCCTGTGCTGAAAACACAGCACGGGTTCGCGTGACATCAGACTGGGTAGTTGAGCGTTGTAAATGGGAAGCTCATCGCGGATCGAATCATGTTGTTAGCCACGGATACGATTTCGCTGGAACGACTGTCAATCGCGTTGATTCCAGCCATTGCTGTGCTGTTTATTCTGTATGCGTGGGCGATCGAAATTCGCACTTCGATTTACGCAATCCTTCGGATGTTGTTGCAACTGCTGCTGATCGGATATCTGCTGCACTTTGTGTTTCAAGCTGACACGCCTTTGGTAATTGTCGGTGCGATCACCATCATGCTGCTGGCGGCAACATGGATATCGCTGCGAGTCGCCGCCAATCGCCGCAAAGAATTGTTAGGCACAGCGTTGCTGTCCATTGTCTGTGGAGGTGGAATTACTCTACTGGTGATTACCCAGGGCGTCCTGCAACTTGATCCGTGGTATTTGCCTCAAAAGATGATTCCGCTGGCAGGGATGATCTTTTCCAACTGCATGAATTCCGTCAGCCTTGCCGTGGAACGCTTTGATTCGGAGGTCAGCCGAGGCGTAAAGCACGCGGAAGCATGCCGAACATCGCTGCAAGCTTCTTTGATTCCGATTACAAATTCGCTGTTTGCTGTTGGATTAGTGTCGATTCCGGGGATGATGACTGGACAAGTTCTGGCCAACGTTCCGCCAGCAACGGCTGCACGCTATCAGATAATGGTCATGTGCATGATGTTCGCTTCGTCGGGACTGTCGACATCGTTGTTCCTGAAACTAATCAGCAAGCCGAAATCAGGTCCTCTGTCAACCAGCGAGGCCCCAGCAACTGGCGTGGAATCACCAGAGGCATGAAAATCACAGTCGCACAATTAATTTTGAATCACTGAGCAAGAAAACAGGCTACCGAATGCCGCCGGGCAAACAGAACAAACCCAAACGCCGCGAATCCCAAAAACGGCAAATGCCTCAGACCGCCAAGATTCACAAAGATACCTTGCCGCGAGGAACTTCTGATCGACTGATTCTGGATCAGGTAGAACAAATTCTGCCCGGCAAGGCGCTGTTGATTCTGGTTACTGGCACCGCACTGGCGAAGCATCTCACACGCCTACGTTCAGAAGTCAGCTGGAACATTTTCACCTGCGAACACTTCTATATGACGGCCATCGTCAACGCTTTATCAGAAGACGACGAAGCCAACAGCAACTACACGGAAATTGAACTGTTCTGCACGCCAGATCCGCCGGAAGACGACTACGACACAATCGTGTTTCCCACAGATTCAAAAGGCTCGTCGGAATTCACGCGAGACCTGCTGCAGTCTGCCGCCAACATGCTGAAGCCGGGCGGACGACTGATTGCTTCAACCAACAATCCCAAAGATCATTGGTTGCTGGATCACCTGAAAGAAACGTTCGGACGAACGACCATCATTAAAGCCAAAGATGGCGTTTGCTATATCGCTCGCAAAAAAGAAAAACCGAACAAACAGAAGAACTTCGACTGCGAGTTTGCCTTCCGCGACGGCGAAACGTTAATTCCGTGTGCGTCTCGTCCGGGAGTCTTCAGCCACCGCCGAGTCGATGCGGGCGCTCGTGCGCTGATTCGATCTTTGAATTTGCTGGAACACGATAAACGCTGGTCAAAGCGGCCTCCACGAAGCATTATCGAAATGGGATGTGGTTGCGGATCTGTTTCAACCGCCACAGCACTGCGTTTCCCGACCGCTCGAGTGATCGCGATTGACAGCCATGCGCGTGCCATCCAATCATCAGAACGAACGGCAGCTTTAAATGGAGCAACAAACGTTGCGTTTCTGCTGGATTCCGGCGGGAACGTTCCGGAACCAGGAACTCACGACCTGTTTCTGTGCAACCCTCCGTATTATTCTGACTTTCGTATCTCAGAATTGTTCCTGCAGGCGGCCGTGGATTCTCTTCGCCCCGGCGGACGTATTCATCTGGTTTCGAAACTAACGGACTGGCACCACAACCGCATGATTGAAATCTTTGCTAACGCGGACGTTCATCGACTGGGCGATTACGATGTGATTACTTCGATCAACCGCTAAGCCATTGCCAGACCTTAACTCATTCGCCATTCCTGCACGACCACAGAAACGCGAACAAGAACATGCTGACAGTCGAACAAGCAACCGAAGCGATTCTGAATCAGGTTCAAGTTGCCTCAACATCGCATGTTGCGTTGCAGGATTGTCTGCAGCTGGTTCTGGCTGATGACCTGACGACACCTCACGATTCGCCTCCCTTTGATAAGTCCATGATGGATGGATTTGCGGTCGCTTCATCCGGATTCGCAAAGCACGGCGAACGAGAACTGGCAGTACTGGAGACCATCACGGCGGGCACGGTCCCCAGCAAAACGCTGGATGCAAATTGTGCGTCACAAATTATGACGGGGGCAGCGATTCCGGATGGAGCTGATTGTGTGGTCCCTATTGAACAGGTCACATTCAACAAAAGCGGTTCCAGCGTCGTGACGATCTGCTCCAAAAACGTCTTACTTGAACGAAATGTTCTGCGAAAAGGCGTGTCCGCAAGAACGGGCGAACTGCTGATGAAATCCGGTACAAAACTGGAACCTCAGCACATCGCGGTTCTTGCTGAATTCGGAGTTGCGAAGGTTCCCGTTTTTCGGCGTCCGACCGTTTCTGTGCTGGCCACGGGAGACGAGCTGCTTGCGATTGATCAACCTCTCACACCTGGTCGCATTCGCAATTCCAACGAACCCATGCTTGTCAGCCAGATTCAACGTGCGGCAGCTACAGCAGTTCCACTGGGCGTCGCCAAAGACAATCGAGCAGAGCTTGGAGCGAAAATCCGTGAAGGCCTGACCTGCGATTTTCTGCTGCTGTCCGGCGGAGTATCTGCGGGAACTTTGGATCTTGTCCCATCGGAACTTGCAGCGGCTGGAGTTGTTCAGGTGTTTCACAAAATTCAAATGAAACCCGGCAAGCCACTTTGGTTTGGGCAGCTGACCACGCCCAATCACACATGCTGGGTATTTGGACTTCCGGGTAATCCGGTCAGCAGCATGATTTGCTTTGAACTGTTCGTTCGCTCGGCTTTGCGGAAGCACGCTGGAATTTCGCCCGCTGCGGTTGAGTGCTTTCCGGCAACGCTCACGGAATCAATAACAGTGCGAGGCGACCGGCCGACATATTTTCCTGCTCGGTTGCAACGCACTGCAACTGGCCTGAACGCCACACCTGTGCCATGGGGCGGTTCGGCAGATCTTCGCTCCACCGCAGACGCCAACGGCATGTGCGTGCTGCAACCCAGAGACACGACGTACGAAGCCGGCGACATCGTCGATTCAATCGCCTGGTAACAGCGCAGTCGTCACACCGTTTCTGAAAATTCAAGAATCTAACGAGGCCGTGCCTCAGACCATTTGAGCTACCGCTCAGAAACGCGACTACATCGCTCAGAAAACTTGACTCAAAATGAAAGAGTTTGCTGCCTTAGGTAGTCTAAGGAGCGTGCTTTGCCAGCTCGTCAGCAAGTTGTGGAGCAAGAAAACGGTGGTCACCGATCGCGGCTTTTACCGCATCCCCAACGCGAGCATCAGTGCAACGACCAGCGTCTCGCCGCTGAATAACGCGATCGACGTACGTGCCGAACAGTGATTCATGAAACATGCAATCCGGCAATTCGCCTGGCGCGGTGTCGGGAATTCCGACAGTAGACAACGGCCACAATTTGGCACAGAGAAGCAGCACCGGCAACAAAGGATCTTCTGAGGTTGTGCGACAAAGACGGTCGTAGATGTCCGGCAAAAACCGCAGCGTAAGATCTGCACTGTAGAAAACGGTCGCAGTTGACGTTTCCGGCAAGGCGATGGAAGCCAGTTGATCGCTTACAAAGCCTTCGTCCAGTTCGCGGTACACAACCGCCCGGCAAAACAGCAACAAGACATGGGCTGCTTTCATCGCGACGTTGACGTCAAATTCAGGAGCGATGCCGTTCCATTCATCGCGATTGATCAATTCACACTCAATCAGATAAGGAGCCAGCCGTTCGTTGCCATCAACAGACTGCCGGGGCACTACGATATCTGAGGTTTCAAACAACTGAGTCAGAAAGTTCAGCATTGTTAGCCGCCTTTCTTCCTGATTCGAACAATGCCGTCCCAGTCAGCAGGAGCCGTGCGATCGTGTTGAGTGATCTGCATGGCCAGGAAGTCCTGAGCACGATCATCGGCGGGCATCGAATGTAGAAACCTCCAGGCCTCTGCCCAATTGCCAGCGATGAACTTTTCAACGCCAACTTCAAAGTCGGCGATGTGTTGGTCTGTCAGTTGAGGCAGGGCAGCGGCCGAAGGGACAAGTTCGCTGACAACCAGTGAATTTTCCATGCCGTATGGCAGCACGTGCAACAGTCGACGCACTCGACCCTCAAAACCGCCGTTGTTGTTGCGAATAAGTTCATCCAGCTTGTCGTCAATCAGAATTGGTACATGCAACTGACGCGTCATACCTTCCAGTCGACTTGCCAGATTTACGACCGGCCCAAACACCGTCACTTTCACCTGTTCGCGCGTTCCAATCTTTCCAGCGACAGCTCTGCCGTGAGCGATTCCGATGCTCGTTTCAAAATCTGTCAACGGGTGTTCCGGATCGGCGTGAGCCTTTGCGAATTCTTCGCGGATGGCCAGCGCGGCTCGACACGCGTTTAATGGAGCTTCCTTACTGCTGATCGGCCAGCCCCAAAATCCCAGAGCAGCGTCGCCCTGAAAATCGCCCGTTACGCCGCCAAATCGCAAGATCTGACTGGTCATCACTTCCAGTGCCAGACTTACACGTTCCAGCAGCCCGGTCAGGTTGTCAGCCTGCTCTTCAGCATGATGACTGAATCCTCGCAGGTCGCAAAACAAAACCGTGACGTCGCATTCGCGAGGTTCCAGTAAAGACGTGTCCAGGTCTTTGCCAAGTGCTTCCAAAACTGGTGGCGAGAAGAATTGTCGAAGGCCCGACTGCTGACGTTCCAATTCGCGTTGTCGCTGCAATGACCCAACGATGTCAGCAATGAATTCGGTAAATTTGATGTCTGCGTGCAGACGCTGTTGATTCGTTTTCGCGCCTTCACCCGGACTTCGTCCAGTAATGTACAACGCTGGTCGCGACGTTGACGGCTTAGCCTGTGGCGACCGATCAACGGGAGTCGATTCGTCTGGAAATGGCGTACAAAACGCCCAGTTGAAACCCGCGTGTTGAGTATAGCGTGCGTCCGTTTCTGAACTTTCATCCCAAACGTGTAGAACGGTTTTCTGTTGATCCAGCGTATTGCGGATCAGTCGAGAACTCGGCTGTATGGAGCCATCCGCTTCGAAGCGTCGTTCCTGATGCAGCACAATCGGTTTCTGGCCGGATTGGCTAAGCGTGACCACTGCCACACCTTCCGCATGTTGAATCCCAGCCAGCAGAAGATTCGCCAGCCTTACATATAGATCACGCTCGACTCCGGATTCTCGAATCACGGCTGGCAGACTGGTCAAAACTTCGATGCGTTTGTCCGCGTCTTCATAGCGAAGAAGCTTTAGCTGCTGCCTGTCAATCGGAAGCTGCTGAACGGGGCTTGCTGGCGAATCACTTTGGGTGACCTGCTGAACTTCAAAGCGAGTCTGCCCGATAACGATTGACTGTCCTGGCTTCAAAAGTTGATCGACAACTTTTTCTCCATCAACAAAAGCCGGGTTAGACGCAGAATCGTCAAGTCGAAAATGGACACCCTGTTCGGACGGAACCAGAGTTGCGTGATGCCTCGAAATTCGGCCATCCCAAACGGCAGCAATATCGTTGTCCTCAGTTCTGCCAAGGCGATACGTTTTTTGATCGGCCAGCAGAAACTGACGATCCAGCAGTCGATTGTTGTGAAAGACAAGCAGGCGATGCATAAGGCGTGAAGCCGAAGGAATGACGTTTATGAAGACTTCTGGAACAATTCCTGCTGCTCCGCCCTTCCGTTTCGCGTCAAGACGAACAGCCTCGAAATTGGAAATTGCCCGGACAGCATTCTATCAGAATCGTCGCGGAACTTCAGGGCTGAAACGTTATAGACTGCGGTGAGTCAAAATTCCCGCTGCATTGTCGACTGGGCGCCGGCAGATCTGGGACTCAGCCGTTCGCACTTTTAGTGATTTGATTTCTTCAGCCCCCGCCATGCACTGTCTCAACGGCTGCTCAAGCGCCAAAACCATCAATGCAGGCCGTAGCGGCCCATTTTGTAGTGCAGCGTGCGCACGCTTATGCTGAGTTGTTTGGCAGTGCGTTCTCGGTGAAATTCACAGGCTTCCAGAGCGGCTGCGATCGTTTCGCGTTCGCATTCCTCGACAGCATCGGCAAGTGGACGCATCTGGGCTGCTGACTTCGTGGCGGCTCGCGGCTTTAGTTCTACTGGCAGGTCGGCGGCATGAATCGTGTTATCTGACAGCGTCACCAAAAGGCGTTCCATCACGTTTCTTAACTGACGCACGTTGCCGGGCCAATGCGCTGCGGAAAGCATTTGCATGGCTTCCGGTGCCACCTGTTTGAATTCTCGATTATGCCGTTCGCAAAAGTGCCGCAGGAAATGTTCAGCCAGCAAAGGAATGTCGTCTCGACGTTGCCGCAGCGATGGAATCTGAATTGGAATTACGTTCAAGCGATAAAATAAGTCTTCACGGAAACTTCCGTCATCAATCAGATCCAGCACGGACTTGTTAGTAGCAGACAGCACGCGAGCATCCGTTTGTTGTAGTTGTTCGCCGCCGACACGCCTGAACGTTCGTGTTTCCAGAACTCGCAACAGGTCCACCTGGCTTTTCGGTGGCATTTCGGTCACCTCATCCAGAAACAAAGTACCTCCGGACGCTTGTTCAAAGCAGCCGGGCTTCTGTCGATTGGCTCCACTGAACGATCCTTTCTCGTGACCGAACAATTCACTTTCCAGCAGTGTCTCCGGCATGGCCCCCAGGTTAACGGCAGTGAACGGGCCACTGCTGCGATCGCTAAGATCATGCAAAGCTTTCGCGATCAGTTCCTTGCCCGTGCCGCTTTCGCCATGAATCATCACGGTGGCTTCGGTCGCCGCTACCTGTCGGATCTGATGAAACACATCCTGCATCACGGAGCTGGTGCCAATAATGTTTGAGATCTCACCGGCGTGAGCCAGCTGACTGCGAAGTCTGCGATTTTCCAGCTGCAGTTTGTAGTGTTCTTTTGCCTTGCGAACCTGCTGACGGACCAGGTTCAGGTCCAGCGGCTTGGCAATGAAGTCGAAGGCTCCGGCACGCATCGCATCGACGGCTGTTTCAACGGTTCCGTGAGCCGTGATGACGATGATTGCCGTCTGGGGCCTTGAGTACAGCATCTTCTTGACAAGGTCGATGCCATTTATGCCGCAGTTCAGACGAACATCAGCGATTACCAGATGGTATTTGTGCGTGCCGAACGCTTCCAGAGCACTTGCCGCGTCTTCGGCGGTATCGATTCTGCCACCTTCGTCAGCGAGACCTTTGGCAAGGCCTGAGCGGATGTTCGGTTCGTCATCGACGATTAGCACGTTGAAATCGAATTCACTCATTCGTCGTCTTCCAGCGGCAGTAAGATGGTGAACTCGGTTCCTCCCAATTCGTCGCGTTCCACTCCGGTGCAGAAGTCGATACTGCCATCGTGCAGGCGAATGATTTTGTCACACAAGGCCAGTCCCATGCCTGTGCCTTCGTTGCGAGTTGTGAAGTACGGGTCGAAGATCTGTGATTGTACTTCCGTCGGGATTCCATGTCCGGTGTCGGTGACATCCACGCGAATTGAGTTGCCCTGTGGCGTTACGGTAAATGTCATAATCCCGCCTTCCGGCATCGCAGCCACGGCGTTTAATGCCAGGTTCAGCAGCACCTGTTCCAGCTGTATAGAATCCGCCAGCACAGTTTGTCGTGGTGCTTCGGACAGGTTGACGACGATTTCAACGCCCTGAGATTCCGCCTGTGGCCGCAACAGACGTACCAGCTTTTCAATCAGATTGCCAATCACAACGGGAGATCGCCCCAGTTGTCTGACCGACGCATAGTTGCGAAAACCATCAAGTACGTGGCTGATTCGACTCACTTCAGTGTGCAGGATATCAAGCATTTCGTGGACGTCAGGTTGCATCTGATCCACAGCCAGTCGTTCTCGCAAAAGCTGAATGTGCAGCGACACGGCGCTCAAAGGATTCTTGATTTCGTGCTGCAGACCAGCTGCCAGAGACCCCAGTCCCATGTAGCGTTCCATGCGTCGCAAACGTTCTTCAAGAAGAGCTCTTTGAGTTACATCACGTACGTAAACCACGGTTCCGATCTCGTCTTTGCGTTGGTCTCGAAGAATGGTGCAGCTTGTACGCAATGTTTGTTTATGGCCATGCGTTGTCACAACATAGTCCTGATCCCGAACGGTTTCGTGCGTCGCATTCACTTCACGGCAAATAACACTTAATAACGCATGCACATCATCGATGTCGTCTAACGACTGTCCAATTGCGCGTTCATCCAGGCCAATCAGTTCTCGAGCTCCCGCATTAACACTGGTCATGCTGCCATGGCGATCGGTTGTAATGACGGCCGCGTCCATGCTGGCAATGATGTCGCTGGCAAGAACCTTAACATCACGAAGCGACTGTTCGCTATGAAGATAGCCTCGCAGCACCAACGCAAGGGCAACTGCTGTGCCAATTATATTCAGCACCAGCAGCAAAGCCATGCGACCGTGCAGTCGCAGATCACCGGAGAGTTCTTCGGCGGCCGCAAGGTCACTATCGGGCAGGTGCTTGATAATTGAATCAACGATTTCCTGTTCGCGCCAGACGTCGATCGTAATCAGCACCGTGAAGATCAACGAAACCAAGCTGAATACCGCCAGCCCGCCGGCCAGCCACCGCATACTACGACCGTTCGGATTTTCGTGAATGTCAAACATTGTAGACTTCTGGTGGCAGTGAAATTTCGGCTGACGAAGTGGCTTGCAGTGGTGTGACCATGAGTTACTGTCAAATGTTGTGTTCAGAGAAGTTGTTTCAGGCGACGATTTCGG
>CALFSX010000136.1 GCA_937916515.1 uncultured Planctomycetaceae bacterium
TCTGAGCGTCAGCTCAAATGGTCTGAGGCACAGCCTCGTTAGAGTCTTACTCAAACTGATGGGCCCACGGTGTGCGCGTGTTGGTCGTAGCGACAACGGAGCGGCTCGGCGATTCCAGCGTTCCATGTCTTCCAGCCGTCCATGCCACCGGGGCAAGGGCGAAGCCCTTGTTAAGCAGTTTAACAAAGGAACTGTCAAATCACGCCTTTAGCGAGAAGCGACCTTAATGTCCGTATCCAATTGAGCTCGCTGCATGTGTCGCAACAGCGAAGCTGACAGCTGCTGAGGTGTTTTGAAGCCTTCAATCTTTTCCACAATTCGCAGATCGGGAGTGATCACCAACAGCGATGGCAGCGAACGAACTCCCATTTGTTCAATCAGCTTACGATCGACGTCCGCGTCGATATCCACAGGAATGAAGCTTGTGCTGATACTGCGAATCACGCCAGCATCCGTTAACGTTTCACTCTTGAGTTGCTTGCAGGCACCGCACCAGGTAGCTCCAACTTTCACCAGTACCGGGCGACCGGTGCGGCGAGATTCTGCCAGAGCCGTTTCGTAGTTGCTTAACCACGGAATGGATGGAGTGTAGTTGGCCGCCTGGTAGCGATTGTTGACCGGGTTGGGAGCTCGCAGCGATTCCTGAAATCGGTTTGAAGATTCATAATGCGTTGGGCAGTTCGGGCCGCAATCGCAGTAGCCTCCCCGGCAATCGCATGCGGTACACGCGGCAACGCCCGTTGGGGAATATCCGCTGCGACGGTTGATCGTGTCCGGCTGACGAAACGGATCGTAGTTGGCTGGTATGTTTCGCAGATCACGATTGTTGGTCGGACCATTCCATGCAGGCGATGAATTCTGGCCGAAGGAAGATTGTCTCAATGAAGTTTGACCGGCAGAATTTTGTCGCAGCCACAATTCAGCAGGTGACGCATTCCCGTAAGTCGATTGAGATTGAAGACGATTTCCGGTGTAGCCATTGTCGAACATGTTGCGGCCGGTCGCTGCGGCTCCGACAGCATTTCGTCCTGGAATATTCTGGCCCGGTACGTTCTGGCTGGGCGGAGATAAACGGCAAATACCGTTTTCGCAAACCTGAGCATTCGCAAACGTGGTTGAAAGTGAAACGGCTGACGCGATGACAAGTACTTTGAAAGGATTCATATTGGGCTTTCTGGTTTAGACAGGATGCTTGATTGATTTGCTGGTTGCTGTCCGGTTGGACAGGTAAATACAATTGCAGCCGCTGTGCCAGAATTGAACAACAGTGCCATTTCGGCCCAAAACGCTTAAATGACACCAATTTCTGTAACAAAGGTTAAAGTAGGAAGACTCTACCGCCGCGCTTTGACAATGTCGTTTTGACAAACCTGTGGCAAGTTTGACACCAACGATATCACCTTGAACACACATTTGAGTGGCATTTAGGTTTTGACTGGCATTGGACTGAAGTCAGGCAGCGGTTTGGTCGAGGGGCGTCGTCCGATTCCTTTCGGACGACGCGATTTCCGGAAGCTTGGACGTACATCGCAAAAAAAAACAGTGAGTAACGGCGCCATACCGTCTGCACTGCTCATTGTTGCGATTGCGAATGCCACTTCCGTCGGCCGGATAGCGCGGTCGTGGATAAAGGCGGTCGTGGGTTACGTGATAACAGTAGCGGCGTGCCGCATGTGAATTCCATATATGTGCGGGCGGCGGATGCGATGCTATTTCGCTCCCGTAAGCACCTGCATGATATTCTGGGCATGGTCACGAACACGCTGGTAGGCGTTAAGAGCGTTCAAAAAGGCGACGGTCACCTTGGGCTGGATGGATTCTCCGGTGAGATCTTCCAGGTGGTTACGGCGCAGTTCTTTAATTTGCTGCCGAATCTTCTTACTCAGTGTCGTGTTGGCTTCCGTCGGCTTCATGTTGCCTTCGCGATAGGCGGTTGTCACGACAGATACGTATTCCGTAACTGATGCGTGCAAAGCCAGCATGTCGATCGTTTGTGATTCCGTAAATCGCAGTTCCGTCTTTCGCAGCTTTTCGTCGAACCGGAAAATCACGTCGATGTAGTCGCTGATCGATTCAAATTCATCCGCCAGTCGCAGCTGCTGACGGCATTCGTCGGCCACCGCATGCGGCACGCTTCCGGCGATAACGTCAGTGACAAAGTGCGACACTTCGTCCTGCATGCTGTCGAGAATTTTTTCGCGATGTTTAAGCTTCTGAGCCAGCGCCGGATCGTGTTCGGGTTGCTGCAGCAGATCCTTCAGCCATCCCAGCATTTTGATGCAACCGTCGCCCATTTTCAGGATTTCGCGGCGAGACTGTTCAACGGCCAGCATGGGAGTTTCCAGCATGCGAATATCAAGGTCTGTCAAACGCGGCTTTTCCTTGAATGCCTTGGCCGGAACAAGTCGTTCCATCAGTCGAGTTGCTGCAGGCACAAAGCACAGAAACAGCATCGTGTTGACAACGTTGAAAATAGTGTGAGTGGCCGCGATTTGTGCGGCTACGTTTGATGCAACTCGAATTCCATTTTCGTCCGCCACCGCACCTGCAGCGAAATGGCCGGGCACAAGAGTTTCAATCAGCCCCAGGTACCATTGGAAAATGGCCGTGATCCACAGAAAACCGGTCACGTTAAACAAAATGTGGAAGTAGGCGGCTCGACGAGCATTCGTGGTTGTCCCCAGCGTGGCCAGGTAAGCCGTGATTGTGGTGCCGATGTTTTCACCAATCACCAATGCGGCTGCAGATTCAAAACCAATGACTCCACTTTGAGCAAGAGTGACGGTGATTCCCAGCGTGGCCGACGACGACTGCACCAACATGGTCATCACGCAGCCAACGAACGCACATCCCAGCACACCAAAATAGCTGTCGGCGTGGAACTTATGAAACCAACGTTCAAAGTCCGGCATTTCCTTGATTACTTTACAGGCCGTGCCCATGGTCTCAAGACCGAAAAACACCATACCGATGCCCATAAACACCATGGCCCAGCTGCGCCAGCGGTCTCCCTTGGAAAACAGGTAGACAAACGCGAACACGCCCAGAAGAGGCAGGCCGTACTTGCCAATTTTGATGGCGATAATCCAGCTGGTAATTGTGGTGCCAATGTTGGCTCCCATAATTACGCCGATCGCCTGTTGCAGCGTCATGACTCCGCTGTTGACAAATCCAACAACCATCACCGTAGTAACGGAACTGGACTGAATGAGCGTCGTGACCAGCACACCTACGCCGGTCGCCATAAATCGGTTTGTGGTGACAGCGGCAATCAGACGGCGCAGGCTGCTTCCAGCAACCGCCTGCATTCCTTCTGACATGTGCTTCATGCCCAGAAGGAATATTCCCAGCCCTCCAACAAGACCAAAAACCAACTTGGCAACGTGTTCGCCGGTCATTGACGGTTTCTGAGCCGCAGCGTCCGCCAGTTGAAATGCGAAAAACGGGAAGTCAACTTCAGACATTAAACTCTCGCCAGAGATCTGCTTTGTGTTAAGAATTAGTGAAGGCATCTTAACAAAGCAGCCCCCGGGGATCTCCGATCAGGTTGGATTTTCGCCCATTTTTCGCTCTCGGCCCTTTGTTTACCGAAAACAACGATCGCCCGCTACGCTTGAAAGCGTGGCCAGAGTTCTGCGGGAAGGCTGGCAGCGAGCTGTCTGCTGGCAACGCTTTTTGGCGTGTTTAAGCCAGCGTTTTCCCCATGCTGGGAGCTGACTTCACCAGTCGGAAAGCACCGCAGCACGGTTTTGCGTGTCTGCCGCATGCGTGCCGCCGGAAATATTTTCAATTCCCTATTCAACCCCTTCATAAACTTTCACGTCATCGATACAAATTGCGCCCAGATCGATCCCTTTGAAGTCGATCTGTTGCTGGTCCACCATATCAATAAGAGCATCTTTGAAGACCGTTTTGCGGTCGTTTAACTTCACCAGCATGGTGCCTCGTTTAAGTTCGATTGTCACATCCACCCACGTGTTGAGTGGCAGATACGGTTCCTGAAGCTTGATCGTCTTCTGATTCTTTTTCAGCGTTAAAGTGGTGGTGTCTGCTGCGAAAGTCAGGGTGTTGACGTGATGGCCGACATCAATCAAAGGAAATCGTGGCTGGAAATCTTTGGCATCAAAGCGAACTCGAAACCTTGCCACCAGGTTTTCCGGAACCTTCTGCAGCCAGATGACAGGCTTGAAGCCTGCGTGAGCTTTGTCACCGGCCGCGATCTTCTTGTCCTGAAATTCCCTCGGCGACGGGCCACCCACTAAAACACCCTCTTTGATGCTCCACGTGGTCCCCTGGCGAACCTGCCAATGCTCTGTGTCCAGCGTTCCACTGCTGAAGTCGTCTGCATACACCAGCTTCAAAGACTTGAACAATTCCGGCTGATAGTCTTCCGCTACAACACTTGACGGAAGAAAAATGGCAAGCACTAAAATTGCTCGATTTCGCATGCGGGGCTTTCAAAAAATGCTGGAGACTGTGTGTTTGTCTTAATGAACTGTAACCGGTCGCTTTCAAACGACGGCGTTTGGGATAGCGGTAAACCGCTCAGAACAACAACCCTTCAGACAAAAGACGACTAAAAAAACACCTGATACGATATTCAACAACCAAGTACAGTTTCGCCACGTTGGATGCTCGCCAAACAGGCCGCTATGCTGTATCACTTATTCGTAATCGAACCTCTGTAACGTCTTGTCTTGTGGTCACAAAACTATAATGGCATCTACAAAAATGCAAACGCACGAATTCTTAAAACCTGCCACAGTTGCTATGACAGGCTGTATCGCAAAACTGCTTGTAGCCAGCGTGTTGATTGCAAACCTTGCTGTTTCGAACACAACTTATGCGAACGTTGCCGCGGCAGAGAAGCCGAACGTGCTGATCATCACGGTTGATGACATGAGCGCTGATTCGCTGGGGGTGTTCGGCTGCAAGCTGCCAGAAACTTCGCCAAACATCGACGCGCTGGCTCACCAGGGCATGCGGTTTAATAAAGCTCACGTAGTCGTCGGCAATTGTTTTCCATCCAGAAATGTGATGTGGTCTGGCCTGTATCCTCACAACACGGGCGTGGAAGGTTTCTATCAGGTACGCGACGCCAGCCATTTGCATCTGGCCGATCTGACGCAGCAGGCAGGATACTTTACCGGCATTCAACACAAAGTTGGCCATTCAACACCGTACTCGCCGTACCCTTCGTGGGACGTGGACCTGGACACCGACCAACAGGGCCGCAAACGCGACATCAAAGCAGCGAAGTCTTATTTTGATGGAACTTCGCAGGGCATTCAGCAAGCCAAAAACGCCAATAAACCATTCTGCATGGTGATTAACGTATCCGACCCGCATAAGCCCTTCTTCGCCGAAGGCAAAGGTGGAGCCACCGTTCCGGACAAAAACGTGCCATCCAAGGTCTTTACGGCAGCCGACGTACCCGTGCCTGGTTTTCTGTTTGATGATCCGGTCGTCCGAAAAGAACTGGCTCACTACTATTCCAGCGTTCGCCGGGCAGACGATTGTGTGGGAGCGATTCTGAAAGCGCTGGACGAATCGGGCCAACGCGACAATACAATCATCATGTTTCTTTCCGACCACGGGATGCCGCTGCCATTTGCGAAGACTCAGGTTTATCACCACAGCTCTCACACGCCGTTATGCTTAATTGTGCCGGGCGTCACCAGTGCCGACACAGTCGACAGCACTCACATGGTGTCTGCTGTGGACCTGTTGCCAACGTTGCTTGAACTGACGAATATCAAACACCCCAAACGCATGGATGGACGTTCGTTCGCGTCGCTGCTGAAAGGCGAAACTCAACACAATCGGGATTACATCATCAAGGAATACAGCGAAAACGCGGGCGGTTCTCGAGACCCCATGCGTTCTGTGCAAACGGAAAAACATCTTTACATCTTCAACCCGTGGTCGAATGGTTCGCGCATTATGGCCACCGCCACCACCGGCACGCCAACGTACCGTCGCATGGCCGAACTGGCTAAAACGGACGAACAAATCAACGCCCGCCACGATCTGTATCAGCATCGTGTTCCCGAAGAGCTGTACGATATTCAACGCGACCCCGATTGCCTGGTGAACCTGATCAATTCAGCAGAACACCAGCCGGAACTTACACGTTTGACGTCCATTCTGGAAAAATGGATGCAGGATACGGGCGACAACATGTTGCCCGTGTTTCAGAACCGCACGGACGCAGCTGTGCGAGAAGCCTATGTGGTTGCTCAGGAAGCCGAAGCGGAGGCTCGCAAAGGCGGCAAGTCTGGCAAAGGCAAACAGCAACGTCAGCAAACCGGCAAGCGACCAGCAAAGGTGAACTACATTTCCTTCGCTGATCCAGCCGCAGTTGTGGCCGACAAACAGGTCACCGTCAGCGTGGCTCACAAGCTGCCAAAACAACTGGGCGAACAGGTTTTCACCATCACGCTGAAGTCCGGAAATCAGGGGCAACGCATCGATCGCAAGACCGTCACGGCAAGCGGAATCGGATCGACCACCGTCACATTCGACCTTCCGGCAACTCCACCAGCGGAAATCAGTTTCGCGGCCTTCATCGGTGACGACTTTCCGACCAGCATTCAGCATGTGCAGTCCGGCGTACTGGCGACCGGCAGATAATCGACCGGCAAATAATGGTGCCACGCGACATTGAACCATCGAAATCCGGTTGCTGAAATCTCGGAAGTCAACGGACTTCTATTTGCGGAACGCCAACCGCCCGAAGTTCGGCGAATCCGGCGACGAAGCTTTGGTTCCCGCATCAAGTTTCTCCAACATACTCAACACAATTCCCTCTCAGCAGAAAGACATTGCATGTCAAACAGAATCATCATGAAAACCGGTGAAGCACTGGTCGAAGGCGACGAAGATTATCTTTGCGCTGAGCCCGAAATTATTATTGGTGAACTGGATGGCCCCGTCGGCAATGCGTTTGCGGGCATGCTGGCAAATCAGGTCAAAGGGCACACTCGAGTCTTCGCGATTTTGAACAGCGACGTGCAGGTGCGTCCCGCCACGCTAATGGTCAGCAAGGTAACTGTCACCAGCAACCGTTATACAAACATCCTGATGGGCAGCGTTCAGGCAGGAATTGCCCACGGTGTACTGGACGCTGTGCGAGAGGGAATTATCCCAAAGGAAAAAGCAAATGATCTCGGAATTATTTATTCTGTGTGGCTGGACCCTGCTGTTTTGAAGGTCCGAAACGTTGACCACAAAGCATTGTTTGAAGTCAATCGAGAAGCCACCGTTAAGGTCATTCGCAAAGCTCTGGCGGACGAACCCAGCATCGACTGGTTGCTGGAAAATCAAATGTCAGTTGAACACTACTTCCACCAGCTTGGCGTGGACGGCAAACTGGACTGATAAAGCGGCTGAGCAAGCGATTGACTGAAAACCAAACCTCTTGAGTGAGCGCGGGGCCGGGGGCTCCAGACATGCCCCGGCCCGGCCGCTTACGCGTCGCGTCTCACATAGATTGACGGCAGTTTCAACTACGCCTGCACCGCGAACACTGCTGCGCCCAAAATGCAGCAAACCGCCAGAGTAAACGCCATGCCGCGTTTCCAGTAAAACGTCAGCACGCAGGCGAACGCGGCAATCGCCAGTCCCGGCCAACTGATCGTGCTCCATTCCGGAACCAGAACACGTATGCCGGAATATTCCTGAGTCGTCACGGTGCCGAACAAGGTGTGCAGCGAAAACCAAACTGCCAGATTCAGGATGACTCCCACCACCGCCGCGGTAATTGCCGTCAATGCCGTGCGCACCGTGCGGTTTCCTCGCAAACGTTCGATATACGGAGCACCCAGAAAGATCCAGTAAAAGCAGGGAGCAAACGTCGCCCATGTGGTCACCAGCGATCCCAGAATTCCCGCCATCAAAGGATCCAGCGTTCCGGGATTGCGATACGCTCCCATAAAGCCCACAAACTGAACCACCATAATCAGCGGGCCGGGAGTCGTTTCGGCCATTCCCAATCCGTCCAGCATTTCTCCCGGTTGCAGCCAGCCAAATTTTTCCACCGCCTGCTGAGCAATATACGCCAGCACAGAGTACGCTCCACCAAACGTCACAACGGCGGCCTGGCTGAAAAACACGCCTTCTTTGGCGATGGTCGATTCCGGACCAAGCAACCACGCAACGCCGACCAGTGGGGCGAACCAAACGGTTAAACACACGACGCTGATCAGCAGGCTGCGTGTCACAGAAGGCTGCACGATGGTCAACTGCGATTCAAATCTGTTGCCGTCGTCTTCCGGCTTGCCATCTGTCGCCGCAGGCTTTTGATTCACGTCGAAACGATCGGCAGCAAAACGCACCCCGACGGAGCCCACAACAGCTGCTACCGCAATCAACGCCGGAAATGGAACGTCAAAAAAGAAGATCGCAACAAACGACGCGGCTGCCAGAAAGATCATCGTGCCGTTCTTTAAAACTCGCTTCCCAATACGAATGACGGCTTCCAGTACGATGGCCATCACGGCGGGCTTCAAACCGAAAAACAAGGCCTGCACCACGCTTGTATCCTGATAGCACGCGTACAGAATGCTAAGCCCCAGAATTGCGACAAAGCCCGGCAAAATGAACAGTAGTCCGGCAGCCAGCCCGCCTTTGGTGCGATGCATCAACCAGCCGATGTACGTTGCCAGTTGCTGAGCTTCCGGGCCTGGCAGCAGCATGCAATAGTTTAAGGCATGCAGAAAGCGTTCTTCGCTGATCCATTTTTTTTCGTCAACAACAATGCGGTGCATCACCGCCATTTGCCCGGCCGGCCCGCCAAAGCTTAGAAGGGCAACTCGACACCAGGTCCAGACAGCTTCTGCAAACGAAACGCGTTCGACGCTACCTGTTGTCACTGAATCCTGTTTGGCCATGAAATTTCCCATCGAACCGCTGTGCAATTTTTTGCAACATCTTACAGCGGGACAAGAAATATGTTTACCGTATTGCCGTTACTGTGAATTCACCCGGCAAATAGCGGCAGCTTTGGGTCCGCACACATAGGGCCGTTCGCTCCTCGCACCAATCCATGTGGTCGTCAGAACGAACGGCCTTAGACCTCAAAGAGGTCGTGTGCCGAGACAAGAGAATCCATTCTCCTGTCAAACTACGCGAAGCCCGGTGAGGCAGCGGTAGAGCTCAGTATTTTAAAAAACGCAGCAGACGATCACCCATCCATGGGCGACTCAAGCATAAAGCTGTCGAGAGCTTCCGTTGTCAAATCGTCGTACTGCGTTGCATTCTCATTCAGGAACGTGTCCCAGGCTGTTTTGTCCCAGATCTCCGCATGATCGTTCACTCCAATAACCACAACCTCCCGTTGTAGTTTGGCGTGAACCATCAATCGATCCGGAATTCGAATGCGGGACTGCTTGTCCAGCACCACACGCTCAGCTCGAGCGTAAAACAACCTCAGAAATGTGCGAACGTTAACCTTGCCGGGCGAAACATTGGCAAGTCGCCTAGCGAAGCGATCGAATCCTTCCGTCGAGTAAAGTGAAAGACAGCCGTCGTTACCAGGAGCCAGATAAAGCTCATCTGTTCCAAGTACTCCAAATCCGTCTTTGAGGGGTTTAGGAACTGCCAGTCGCAGCTTGTCGTCGATGGTGCGTTCGAATGTTCCGGTTAGCGTCATTAAAGATCACTCTCGGGGCACACCCAAATTCACAAAGTGTTAATCCGTAACGCTTTATAGTAAGAGGAGCCGTTTCCCACTTCTCCCCACAACACACCACTGAGGAGCAATTTAACCACACTTCGAATCCCGTCAAGCCAGTCTGTGCGGATCACCGCGCGCATGGGGGGGCCGAATCGGCGTAGGTCGTTTGCTGGGACGGAGATTGGTGATTTCACAAAATTCAAATTTGATTTTGTGGGGCCGCTGCTGCTGTTCAGTTTGGCAGCAGTGATCGGAACAACGCATCGTACGCTGCAATCACGTGCTGCCAGCTAAACCGCTGTGCAACAAGCACTTGTGACGATTTTGAAAACTCGCTGCGCAGCTGGTGAGAATCCAGGGCAACTGCGAGTTCTGCGGTTAAGGCGGCGATGTCGCCGGCCGGAACCAGCCAACCGTTCTGCTTGTGAACGATTAGCTCGTTCGTGCCGTCAACCGCCGTCGCCAGCACCGGCAAACCGTTCGCCATCGCTTCCAGAACGACGTTGGGCATGCCTTCCCACAACGACGGCAGCGCCAGCAAGGTCGCTCGCTGCATCTGTTCTGCGACATTCGTCAGCTGCCCCGCCAGCCGCACCGAAGACTGCAGGCCTAAATCTGCAATCGCCGCTTCCAGTGCACCTTTCAGCGGGCCGTCCCCAACAAACGTCAGCTTCGTTTGCTGCCGAATTTGTTCAGGAAGCTTGCTGAAGGCCGCCAGCAGGTTTAGTGGAGCTTTCTGTTCCGTCAGTCGCCCCACAAACAGAATTTCGTTCTCAGATCGTTCAATGGGTTGCCGCAGCTCGGAATCCACCAGGTCGACGCCGTTGGAGATCGCCGTTATGCGGTCTCCAGAAATCCCGCAAAGCTGGCCGTGAACTTCTGCTACGTTGCGTCCCACCGCGACATAGTGATCGACGCAGCGGGAAGTCAGCCAATCGGTCCACGTTACCCAGCGGCGACGATCGGCCACTCGAACGCCGGAAATCACCACCGGAATTTTCGCTCGCTTAGCCGCCAGACGCCCATAAACGTTAGCCTGATGCAGAAAACAGCAAAGCACGTCACTCGGATGCCGCTTCAGTTCTGCGACCAGTCGAAAATAGCAGCGAAGGTCGGCAAATCCGCCGCAATTCAAGGCGCTCACCGGAATTTCGGCGGCAATCAAATTCGCCGACAGCGCTCCGGCGTCCCGCAAACTGATGACTCGAACGCCCCAGCCCAGTTCTTTCAAGCCGATCGCAATCCGCACCAACGCCTTTTCCGCACCGCCAACGTCAAGCTCGTTGATGCAGAATGTAAGGGTGCGTGTTTTGTTCGACGTGTCATTCAACCTTTTGAATTCCTCCA
Organism: uncultured Planctomycetaceae bacterium; assembly: GCA_937916515.1. Taxonomy (GTDB): domain Bacteria; phylum Planctomycetota; class Planctomycetia; order Planctomycetales; family Planctomycetaceae; genus Fuerstiella. The sequence goes on from CALFSX010000136.1 coordinate 11,024, forward strand.
AGGGCTTCGCCCTTGACCCGGTGGTTTGGTGCGCGGGAAGACGTGGGACGTTTTGACCGCCGATCCGCTCCGTTGTTGCTACGCTGTTGCTGTTGAATTGTCCCGAATTAAATTCCTTGATTGACAATAAAACGCAACTTCACAATCGCCATTCCATGGCGTTTTGAAGGAATCGCGATTGGCACTTTCTGTTTTCACAGTCGCGGAGCGACGACATGCGGAAAGACCATATGTCGCCGCTCTGCGGCTTATCATTCGTCTAACGGCAGCCAACCTCGGGTTAAAACCCGAGGCTATCACATGTCGTCGCCCTGCGACTCAGCTGTCGCAGCGCCCAACCAGACTGGAAAATCAAAAAGTGTTTTGAGCGTCTACGGCATGTCCAATTTTAGCGAAATTCATTACTCACAACTCGGGAACCAATTTCAGGACTGTTCCTACGGAGATTCGTGACATCATACTCCCATCATTTTGTGCAAGACTCTACTATGAATTTGTCGAACCATCAGCAAAAGTCGCCTGAAATCTGGTTAAGCTATCGGCCCGCTACTTTTTTGAAACACCTCGACACCGTGAACTAACGTAGGGTGAGCACCGCCCATCAACTCGCTAACGACGACCAACTCGAATGTCCTCGATCGACCTCAATAACATTTCCGCGTGGCAGTATCACCTGCCGGAACAGCTAATTGCATCTCGCCCTTCGAAAAATAGGGACGATTCACGCTTGATGGTTGTTCGACGCCAAACGGGACAGATTGAACATCGCCAGATTCGTGAACTTCCCGATCTGCTGTCCGCTCACGATCGCCTGGTGTTTAATAATACGAAAGTTGTGCCCGGGCGTTTGTTCGGATTTCGAACGGCGACAAAAGGAAAGTGGGAAGGCCTGTTTTTGCAGGAACAACCGGACCTGCGCTGGAAGATTACCGGACAAACGCGAGGCCGATTGCAGGCCGGAGAAACTCTGACCATCGTTCCCGCCGCTCAGGCAGACGCCGAAACAGACGGTGTGTATTCAACGCCGGATAACCCGCTGCTGCTGACATTAGACGAACAATCCGAAGACGGAAGCTGGCTGGTGACCCCCAATTCAAGTGCAGCCGCGTTCGATTTGCTGGATACGTTTGGCACGCTGCCATTGCCGCCCTATATCGGTCGCAAGGTGGCCGACGCCGCTGATAACGATCGCTATCAAACGGTGTTCGCCAATCAGCCAGGAGCCATCGCGGCTCCCACAGCCGGACTTCACTTCACAACCGACTTGCTGCAACGCTGTCGGCAAAACGAAATTGCCCGATCCGAAGTCACTCTGCACGTGGGCATCGGCACGTTTCGCCCCGTCAGTGCAGAACGACTGTCGGACCACCAGATGCACGCCGAATGGTGTCAGGTGACACCAGCGGCGGCGGCGGAAATCAAACAAACGATCGCGGCGGGCAACAACATCGTTGCGGTTGGCACCACCAGCGTGAGAACTCTGGAAGCGTCAGCGATTGATGAATCAGACAACGGCTGGAGCGGTTCCACAAATCTTTTTATCACGCCAGGATTTCAATTCCGCTTTGTCAGCCAGCTGCTGACAAACTTCCACCTGCCAGGTTCAACGCTGATAGTGCTGGTCGCCGCCCTGGCAGGCTACGAACTTACAATGGAAGCTTATCGAAAAGCAGTGGAGCAACAGTATCGGTTCTACAGCTATGGCGACGCCATGCTGATGCTGTAACGGACAGCAACAGCAGTTCTTAACAAGGGCTTCGCCCTTGACCGCGTGGCGTGGTTGGCTGGAAGACATGGGACGTTAAAATCGCCGAGCCGCTCCGTTGTCGCTACGGCCAACATGCGCACCGTACGCATCATTTCCAGTAAGACTTTAACAAGCTTTGTTCACCTGCAACTGGCTTCGCTGCCCGCCAACTTGTAGACGCCATGTCAATCAACTTGCCCAGCCACAGAATTCTGCGAAACTCCGTTAACAAACTCTGCATATTGTCTTTGAACTCGTGAATCCCATGTCACAATCAACCAGCAAACTATTTTCCGTCTCAATTTCCGTTCTGCGATTTTTGCTGCCGGCATGGATTGGCGCCGCCGTGCTGTTTGTGATTACCAGCGTGGCAGAACAAACGGCGGAAGACTTTGGTTCTGTTATACGAGATCAGTTGGCGACAATTCGCTTTCCGCTGTACTACAAGTTTGGCACGGTGATCTACATCGGAAGTCTGCTGGCCTGTGCTGTCGCCTGGAAGACGTCCGCAAAACAACACGGCAGGCGAGCCACCATCATTCTGCTGCTGATGGTGGTTTCTGCTATCGTATTTGCATGGGACTATTTTACCGTATACAGCCCCCTTCAGGCCTTGATCATTCCGCCAGGCCAGGTCAGAACTCAGGAATTCATCACTCTGCACAACTGGTCCCGACACGCCAACGAATTGCACCTGATGATCACTCTAGCCGCCTGCGTGCTGGCCTTGATTCCCTTCACCAATGGCTTCGCCCTTGCCCCGGTGGCGGGAACAGGTGGGAAGCGTTAATCGCCGAGCCGCTCCGTTGTCGCTAGGAGTTGTTGTTGCGGGTGTTTGTTGCTGGCGGCAAGCGGGGTTAAAGCGAGGTAGGAGCGCCCGCTGGGGTTCCCATCACAAGCTCAGTCCCCCCGCCACCCGCCAACATCTGTGCAGATCTGTGTTTCATCTGTGGCTGATAAATCGGCGTTTATAGAAATCTGATTGCACTTGATAGCCGGGGCTAAAACGAGCGTTTCCGTTCCTGTATGCTGGCTACTTCGCCCCGTTCAGGTTTTGGGCGTGAAACTTCATGATGTCCCGCCCGTTTTTTTCGTAGATCACGGCGGCGCTGTGAGGAGCATCTTTTACGATAAGTTTCTGGTACGGAATCTTCAGAGAATCCAGAAATTCCATGTACGCTAAATTGTTCTGATAGTTAAACCCCTTGGTCCCCACATGAATCAGAATCGGCAACGCTGGCGTTGGGTTCTTTGCGTATTCGCGAGCTCGATCGTATGTGTTGTGGCCTGGCTGAAATACCAGGTTTTCGCTTTCTCGACCGTTCGATTCAGAGATCCGTTTTTCCGTTTCATGGCCCGCTCCACCGGGAGCCGCACTGCCGAACAATTCCGGATAGCGGAACATAATGCGAGTCGTTCCGCGTCCGCCCTGTGAAAAGCCTTCCAGTCCGCGGCCTTCTCGCGACGCAATCGTTCGATATGTGGCGTCGATATGCGGAATCAGTTCCTTTACAAACACGTCCTCACCCATTGCGTTAGGCTGTTCGGGCATGTTGTAATGACTCACCGGTCCACCGTTCACAAACACATAAATCATCGCAACCGCGTCGCCTGCTTCGATGTATTGATGAATCTGACTGGCCAGCTTCACGCTTTTGGTCTCACTGCCCGGTCGCCCACCGTGCAGATAATACACCACCGGAAATCGGCGATCTGCCGACTCGGGCTTTGAATATTCCGACGGAAGATAAATGCAGTAGCCCACGTCCAGGTTCATGCTGGGGCTGTTGAACGTCGCGTGCTGAACGCCGGCAAGTCTGCTCTTCAAAGGGTTCACCCACTGAAACGCAGCCTCCGGCTTGCTGGCACCCTTCTTTTGTTGAGCGACCTTCTGCTGAGCGATCTCTTGCTGAGCGAACAATGTTGGCCCGGACAACGTTAAAGCAAAACCGACAAAGCTAAACATCAGAAGCCGTTGATCACAAATCCGATTAAGCATTGAAGGCGTATCCCGCTGAGAAGAACAGTTATAAAATTAATTCCAAAAGTGACACTCGCAGCAGCTTCAGCAGTGTGGCTTCTGGGATCTTCACCACCAAACGTGTTAATCTACTGTTAGATCGTTCCAATGTGAATTCAGCCAGCGCAAATCCACCCTGTGGGTTGCCGTTGATCAGCTGGTGTGTCAAAGCAGACCAGAATGCTGCTGGCGGCGGATTTCGTACAGCATAATTCCGGCGGCGACGGCGGCATTCAGCGATTCCACCTGGCCCAGCATCGGAATCTGCAACGCTGCATCGCACAACGCCAGCAGGTTTGCGGACACTCCATCAGATTCACTGCCGACAATCAGAGCTGTGGGTGCCTTCAATGAAACGGCCCATGCTGGCTCTGTCGCCTTTTCAGACGCTGCAGCAATCAGCAAACCGGACGCCTTCAACATGCCAACTGCTAAGTTCAGATCTTCGCACAATACAATCGGCACGTGATTGACGGCTCCCGCAGAAGATCTGGAAACCTGAGGCGTGACGGTTGCCTGTTCGGAATCGCCGATCAGCACGGCAGCGACCTGCATGGCGTCGCAGCAGCGAAGGATGGCACCAAAGTTGAACGTGTCCTGTATCCTGTCGCAGACGACCACCAACGGCAGTGTGCCGACTGCGTCCGCAGTTGCAGCACTGGTTGTCAGGAAGTTTTGCAGCCACTGCAGAGATTCATAAGGGAACGGCCCCATTCTGGCGGCCACTCCCTGATGATGAGTTGAATGACATAGCTCAGCAATGCGATCGGACGATTCAAAATAAACTCGCACATCAGCGGCGTCTGCCAGAGTTTCAATCTGATCAGAGATGGATTTATCTTTGGCGAATTCATCTTCCGCCACAAACAACTCATCAACCGGCCAGCGACCGGCTTTCATCGTTTCCAGAATTGCATAACGCCCGGTCAACCAGTTTTTCTGATGACTCGCCTGCAACTGGCGACGCCGACTTTTTCTGTTACCTGAAGATCGAGCCATGAAAGTGCTTGTCTGGGAATGGTTGGCAGCAACACGCCGGATCGTCTGATGTGGCCGCCCCGACCTTGTGCCGACGGTCCACAGCGGCTTTCTACGACCACCATGTTAGCAGAGTTTCCGCCGGTGCGATATCGGCAGGTGGCGTGTTTAGCCGGCAAGCCTGGCTTCGTCGCCCCCGAGCTTGCCTCAGGGCTTTACAACGCCTTTGCGGTGGTGAGAATTTGCACGGTTTCTACATTAACAGCGTATACGCTTCAGCAGAGCGACCCACATCAGCCGCAGGACGTTAGCCCCGGTTTTGTTCCATGATCCGAAGAAACCGGGGCTAACGCCCTGCGGCTGATTGAGATCTGGTGCTGTTCAGTTAAACGACCTATGGCTGGGAAAAGGTTCACGTTGAGTCACGTATTCAGAGCGACGCAGTCGCGTTTCCGAGCGGTAGCTCGAATGGTCTGGGCGATGTCGAACCACCGGAACGTTGGCTGCGATCTGTAAATCAGACGCATCAACTACGTCGCATGCACCACGTCGTCGCCGTTCAGGTACGGGTAGAACAAACGACCGATTTCGTCGGCAAGTCGGAAGAAGTAGTCGTTGCGAAATTGTTCGTAGCTGACGTCTGAGGCTGATCGAGGCACCTGAATCGGAAACACGCTGTTGATTTCTTTGTTGAAGATGCGTTTGCCGTCTCCATCGGTTTCCATTTCGTACACACTAACAATGGCGTCACAGCGTCCTCGGAACAAACTGGTGCTGTCCTGTTCGTACAACGAAAATTCCGCGATATCGACGTACACCACAAAGTTTACATCGAACTCAGCACCGATCTCTTCCGGGCTGTCCCAATCCGGATGGTTGACCATCCACGCCATAATCGCGTCTGGGTTGATGATGTCGATCTTGTTGCGATACAGCATGGCCGACAGCCGAGTCATCAGCAGTTGATCGATATTGTCGTGAAACTTGGTCAGTTCTTCCGGAGCGTAGCACACCACGGCAACTCGAACATCCCGGTCGGTAAACGATTTCTTCGTTTCCTTTTCGAACAACGGTTCCAGTTGAGGTGGCCCACCAATCAGGTATCCCAGCAAAATGAAATAGTTGCAGCCAGGCATGACCATCAACAAACAGGCAGAAACCAGCCATAACCGAAACGCTCGCTTACCAAAAGCGAATGTAGCAGGCCGTGTCTTCGATAAAGTTGTCTGTGACATCATGTCTTCCAAATTCTGTCTGCAACAGTTGGCGAAATCTTCGCGTCGTGCGTTGATCGCTAAATGTAACTGGTTTCTATGAACAGCTGATTTGCCTGGTTCACTTTTGCTGGCGCTGTCTGGCACCGCAAAATGCTGATAACAATACTTCAGGTTGAATTCCGTAGTCTGGCGACTTCGACTGTTTGTTCAAGAATTAAACACACAAACGACTAGTGGATAGAATCGCTCATTTTATAGTCGTACATGTGTTGGCTGATATGCAATGCGACTCGATCAATGAAACTCTGAACAAAGGCTTCTTCTGAGTTTGTTTCTCGCGGTACCGGGTAAGCACTTGGGAATTTCAAGGCGAAGTCGCGATCGAACACCATCGATACCGGTATGTATTCGTTTTGCCTGGTTAACGTTTTGGAAATGCCCTTCTTACGGATCACTTCGTGAACGCTAAGATGTCCTTCCGCTGTCCCCTGCAGCAGGTTCTCGCTTTCCGGCACCTGATGATGAAACTTTCGGAAATCAATATGCAGCACGTACTTTGCGTCAAACGCTGCGGCCAGATCTGAATAGTCGCCCCATTCGCCGTGATCGTCGTACCAGCTGGCAACATCGCCAGACGGCACCACCTTGATTCCATGAGTTTCCAGTGTCCGCGAAACTCTATCCACAATATCAATCTGCAACGCAGGGTTTTCTGTCAGCAGTCGATGCGGGGCAGAACAGATGATTACCACCGAGTCGTCCGATTCAGTCAGATCTTTACCGGTTGCCGCTCTGAATGGTGCCGTTACTTTGGGGTCACCCATCAAGGCTTTACCAGCCATCACCACCAACGAACATCCGGAATTGCTGATCAGCAGCATCAATATCAGCAAACTGCAGACAGGCGAAACAAATGACCGCTTCACTTGCGCAGGCACGCTGAATTCAGTGATTGTCGCTGAAGACGTCGTTTCTTGTTGTTGAAGAACTCGATCCATCTGATCTTCTATCTTAGCTACGTGATTCGTTCACCAGTCGTCAGCGTTGCATGGCAACACTTCTTAAACGTCGTTATTCACCAATCCCGCAGACTTATCTTCAGCGACGTTATCTCGTCGCCAGTATTCACAACTATTCACAGCCAACATTCTGGCCGGCTAACAGCGATCCAGCACCAGCTTGATTGAGGATGAACACATTAATTCGTCTTTAAAACACGAACACTCGTGCCACCCACACTATTACTGCCAGCGATACATAACCGATTGCTCCGAATACCAACCAGCGAAGTGGTTCCTTTGTGAAAAACCAGCGACCTGTAACGGCCACCAATGCCCACCAGGGAATACAAACGGCACAAATCACGGCCAGCGGAATTCCCACAGGATTCGCATTCCATGCTGCACCAAAATCACCTCGCACAAAATTCGCAAAACTTGTCGTCATGCCACAGTGGGGGCAGTCATGTCCCGTCAAACTTTGAAACGTACAGGGCGGCAGTCCAAGCTGTTGATGAGTCCCAAATCCTCGCGGATCAGGCTTCAGTGCGATTGCAATTGCGAACACACCCAACAATCCCAGAGCCAGCAGCCCAAACAAACTTCTTTCCACTCGCGTGGGCCGGTCATTTCCTGTTGGTTGTGACTCAGTCATACGCTTTCTGCGGTCTCCAAAGGTAAGAAGTAACGCCCTGCAAAGATCAACTCAACCCCAGCTAAGCCGCTATTCCAATACCTCAACACCAGTTCGGCATGATGTGCCGAACCTTGACCACGAACCGGAACAAATAACCTGAAACCTCGCCAATTGTGCCGAAAACCACTCATTGTCAAGACGCCTCGACGGTTCGCAGCGTCTTTGCGCTGCCTCGTCGCCCCCCGAGTTTGCCTCGAGGTTTACAGCGACTGAGGAAAGCTCAGGAGAGTGGAAGGAGGCGCGCTCAGGTTCAGCAGGGGCGGCCCAGGTCCGGCGGGCCGTCATTCCACAGGCAAGAACTGGATCGCATCCACCACGACGTGGCCGTTCGTATCCGTCGTTTCAATCACAACTTTGCCTTCACCGGAAAATTCAAACGTGCCAAGTTCAATAAACGTCTTGTCGATTGGTGGTTGAATGCGTTCGTTCACGATTACCTGTTGGTGACCTTCTGCATGGTAAACTGTTACCGGAATGTTGGTGGCTCGATTCCCGTTGGCAGGATACGACATTAGCACGCGATAGTTTCCAGCAGGCAGTTTGGTGTGAAAGGTCGCAGACTTCTTTCCCTGCTCGGAATTTCCATTGTGAGAATATCCGCTGTCGACAAACGGCTTGTTTGCGGTTGAACTCTGCCAATCGCCCTCAAATTCGGCAGCTCGATCATCGATGACGGTGCCCTTCAGTTTTCTTGAAGACAGCAACGAACTGTCTTCCATTTCCAGCACCTGCTTATCTTCCAGCAATCGTTTCCTTAGCACATCATAGGGAACATCCTGCACGGCCAGATTGTTATCCAATGCCAGGCAGGCAGCCGTGGCGGCAGACTGACCCAGAATCATGAACACTGGTTCCATGCGGATCGATCCAAAGGCGATGTGACTGGAAGACACGCAAACTGGAACCAGCAGGTTTTCGCACTGCGATTTCTTCGGCACAATAGAACCGTACGCAATTTCGTAGGCTCGCGGAGCATGCACGCCGATGTCGCCTTCGTTTTGCACAAGACCATCGGGCGTGATATATCGCTGCACGTTGTGAGAATCCAGAGTGTACGATCCCATGCCAATGGAATCGGGCGTTTCCCTGGTGTCCAGACAATCGTGTTCGGTCATTACGTATTCGCCGATCATCCTGCGAGCTTCGCGCACATAGATTTGATGGGGCCATCCGCCGTTGTCCAGAAATTCATCTTTCGGTAAACCCCATTTCGACATGGCCGCACGCACGTCTTCGGGAACTCGCTTGTCGTTGGCCATAAAGTACATCAGGCCTTGCTGATAGACTTTGTGTTCCTGAATAATTTCGGAACGACGTTTGTAGGTAGCTTCGGGATAATCGTAGTTCATGCCGATGTTGTCGGTGCTGAACGGCCCGTGATTGTTGGTGTCGGTTTTATGATTGGGCATGGGATCGAACTTGGCGAACATTTCACGCCAGCCACCGTCGAAGACTCGCAGCAGCAATTCATACTTACCGGGGTCGTAGCCTTCTGGTTTGGGAAACGGGATTTTGTTTTCCGGAACGTTCGTCAGACACATGCGAAAACAATACGCCTGAATTCGGTGATCTCCGTCGCCTCGAACACCCGGGTCTTGCGTGCTGATGCCGGGCAGCACACCACTGGACGGATCACCGGGCTTCACGTAGGGATCAACTTCCGTTTGAAACCAATGCTTGTGGTGTAAAATTCCCACTTGAATTCCGTTCCACGTTTCGCCGTAAACAGAATTCGCTTCACGGCCAACGTGATAGTCAATATTGGCAGTTGCCAGCAAGTCGCCTTCGTAAGTTGTGTCGACAAACATTTTGCCGAGAATGGTCTTGCCGCTGACGGTTTTAATGCTGGTGATGCGTCCGTTGTTTTGAGTGACTGCTGTTGGCGATCGGTCCAGCCATTCGCCGCGCAGAACGGGGATACTGTATTCGGCCAGCATTTCATCGAAAATCGCTTCTGCCACGTGAGGTTCGAAGACCCACATGGTGGATCCGTCACCGGCTGGCCCCGGTCCGCTTTGGTTTCGGTTGCCGAACTTTGCCTGGTCCTGCCAGGTCCACGAATCCGCCTTTTGGTAGTGCTGCCAGACACGATGATAGAAGTTTCGGCTTAACCCACCGATGGCGTTTTTGTTACCGGAATCAGTCCACCCCAATCCTCCGGAAGTCAATCCGCCGATGTGAATATCCGGGCTGACAATAATCGTCGTTTTCCCCATCTGCCGGGCCTGCACGGCAGTGGTGACGGCAGCACTGGTGCCGCCGTAGATCACGATGTCGTATTCGGTGTCTTCAACACTGGCGACCGCTGACGTGACTGGCAGCAGGCTGAAAATTGCCGTTGCGATTACGAGTGCCTTAGCGGGAAGCTGAACGGATTTTTTGCGAACGCACATTCTGGCAATGTGGAATTGGTTATTCACAGCAGCGAAGCCTGGTAACTTCATAAGTGTCTCACTATTCATATCGCGGGCCGGGCATAAAGCGGGTGGGTGTGTTTGACATTCCAGACTACCAAAGGCAACGCTCTTAAACCAGTAACTCGGTTGGCTGGCTGCGACTTGTGAGGCCCCGCCTGCCGGGCCGAATTTTAGCGCCGCGTGAGTTTGGTGCCAGGTCACGACAGAGTTGACGTCGCGACAGGTTGACCTCGTGACAGGTTGCGAAATCCTGCTCGGCAAGAAGGCCCCACTTGAACACCCCCGTTCGCATGTTGTGGCAATTTGGGGCGTTTCCAATTGGCGGTCGGTGTTATACAATCCGTCGTCAACGAAACCGGAACGAATGTCTGCCAGTGAACGGATGGGGTCGAGTATGATTTTGCGAGACTTGAATTCAGCGATGTACGTCGCTTTGCTCTTTGCTGCGATCCTGGTTTCGAACACGCCATTCGCGTCGTCTTTGGTAACGTGTGCAGCGGCCGACGAAGTACCACCTGATGCACAGGCGGTTCCATTGGAGCAGTTGGAACCGATGCAAGCGGAAACGCCGGTTCCCAGACAAAAGGTCAGCTTAACGCCTTTGCTTTCGCTATCTCTGGACGCTCGACGAATCGCTGCGGCAACAGCACACGCAGAAGAAATACTTCAGGAAGAACCGTCAGGGGTTTTGTTTGATGTTTATTTGCAGTTTGGACCGGAGGATCTGAACCAGGTCCCCAAGTCACTGAACCCGCAATTTCGAATGGAGATCTACACCGCGTATCCAACAGCATCGGTCTGCTACGACACCGTCAGTTGGGCAACCAGCGAGCAGGTACAGGAAATTCTTGCGGAAGCAGGGCAAGCTGCTGCAGCCAATGAAACGCCAGACGGGATGCTTGAACAGGAGGCCATGTCATTTGTGAGGTCAGAAAACTATGTGGCCATGCGGATGTTTGATTCCGGTGTGTACACGGAAGACACAGCCAGCGATCTTCGCAAACTGTTGCAGCAGACTGAACAGACGCAGGCTTCCAAGGCGTTTTCCATTTCCTGCAAGCCTCGCACAATCGCTCGTTCAGCCGTGAAACCGTTCATCGACGCTCAGCGAGCTTTGCTCGCCACAAACTCGCAGCAACTTGATGACGAAGACAGTTTTTCTGCGGTCGGCAAGCCTCTGTATTATCGAATGCTGAACGGACTTATCAGTGCCGTTTTTGACGATACGGAATCGTTTGAATTTTCGTTCGACTATTCGCCCAACGATCGCCGCTCGACCGTAGAACTTGGCTTCACCACGGCTAAGGGAACGGAATTCGATCGCTATATTGGTCGTCTTAGCGATACTCGCAATCGTTCGCTGGCTTATCTGCATCCAGAACAGACTGCATTTGTTTCGGCTGCTGTTCCGCTGCCCGAACTTCTATCATCCGTATTGCCGCAACTGTCCGTTGAGTTCTTGAAAACTATTCAGAAAGAATTAGGTGTGGCCGTCGCAGATGGTTCTATGGCGGGCAGCATTATGAGTCAGTTTGAGGAATCGAAGCAGATAGATTTTCTGGCGCAGACAGTACCCACTTCAGCTGATTCGCAGGTCGGCATTTTTGTGCTGCCACTTACTTCCGCCAGTTCGCTGGAATCGACTTCTATTCAGTTGGCTGCACACATTCCCGAACAAATCTGGCAGCGCAACGTGGGTGAAGTAGCCGGGTTTCCGATTCACAAAGTCACGTTGGACGAGACCGAGATTTTTCTTACGTTAACAAACGATTGCGTCGCGGCGATGATTGGCCCGGAAGAGTCGTTAAGCGTGTTGGAGAAAATCGTCACTCGTAATTTTGAACAGTCACCGGCTGCCAACCGTTTCGCTCGCACCGCATTTGCCATTCAGGGATCGGGCGTCGAACTATCGAAAATTGGCCTGCAGGAATTGCCCAGGCGACTGGCAGAGCGACTTAACGACGATGGGCGAAGTTCACTGGAAGACAGCTTCGAATTCAGCTTACAAACGGAACCTCACCAGCTTGCTTTGCGAGCAACATTCGCCCCCGATGCGTTGATGGTGGCAGATCAAACCTTTGAACTGGGCGCGCAACTGCTGGGCGAATTGTTGAATTCACTGGACTAAGGCTGACGCGGTCGCAACTGCCGTCAACACGCCTGATCTGGCCGGTCCTGAGCTTGCCTCGCGGGTCTACAGCGACTTTGCGTTACGGTGTTTGTATCACCGCGTTTTCGGCGCAGCATTCACCGTTGAAGAGCGAACGCTTTGAGGCCAGCGCACAGGCCCTGCAAGCCCCCGAGGCAAGCTCACGCGGCAGGCGGCGTTGGCCAAGCGGGCGAAAGGGCAGGCAGACGAGAAGAAAGTGCCTACAAACTTGCGGTGAAACGTTTTACAGTGGAACCTGGCAAGGGCAGCCTGACACTGCGATTCAAAAGTGATTGCCGTTGCAAAAAAATATCCGGCAGTGATTCAACAGATGAATGGAACATAATGAAGCGGACTTCTGCACTGTTTGCACAGAAATTGGCGACTAAAAGTTTCTTCCTGATATCGGCGTACGTTGCGGTCAGCAGCTTCGTTCATGCTGACGCTTCTGCCGCAGAACAGCCGCCGAACATCGTTTTCATCTTTGTGGACGATCAGGGCTATTACGATCTTGGTTGCTATGGTGCATCGGAAGTCAAGACGCCACGCATCGATGCAATGGCTAAAGAAGGGACTCGGTTTACAGACTACTACGCGGCGGCTCCCATCTGCAGCCCTTCCCGAGCTGGATTGCTGACCGGCTGTTATCCTCGGCGAGTCGGCAACCATATCTGGGTGCATCGTGCCGATTCTAAAACGGGCATTCACGCTGACGAATTGACGATCGCAGAGCTGTTAAAGAGCAACGGCTACGCCACAGCGTGTATCGGCAAATGGCATCTCGGATTTCATGAAGCATTTCTGCCTCGTCAGCAGGGGTTCGATTACTACTTTGGATTGCTGCACAATCTGGATCCCGTAGAAATCGTGTACTTCGAAGACAAGGGCGGCGTGCCGCTGATGAGGAATGAAGACGTCGTTAAACGTCCGGCTGATCCCGCTCAGCTAACAGAGCTCTACACCGATGAAGCGATCGGTTTCATCGAACAGAACAAAGACCGCCCATTCTTCGTGTACCTGCCCCACACAATGCTTCACAACCCATTGGGAGTCAGTGACGAATTTAAAGCAACATCGCAGTGGGGCGAGTATGGCGATGCAATTCAGGAACTCGATCACAACGTTGGCCGAATCTTCGACACCCTGAAACGCCTGAACATTGATGACAACACGATCGTGATTTATGCTTCAGACAATGGTCGAGGGCCGGGCCGGACGGCGGAACAGAAAATTCGCGGCAACAAACTGTCCACATTTGAAGGTGGTATTCGAGTTCCCGCGATCGCGTGGGGACCGGGTGTTGGACTGCAAACAGATGCGGAATCGTCTGCGGTAGTGCGAGCGATGGATTGGTATCCAACTTTGGCAACGTTTGCGGGAATCAAAGTTCCGGAAGATCGCGTGATCGACGGACGCGACATCAGCCCGCTTTTGAAGGGCGGAACAAAATTCGTGCCCGCTGCGGGAATGAAAAAATCGCTGAACGCCGCCGTGCCACTTCGCCGCCGCTGGGACCCACCAGGCGAATGGGCGTCAATCATCACTCGCAGCGAATACAACGACGCCTTTTTCTATCACGGCAGTCAGGGAGCATTGGCCGCCGTGCGTTGGCGCAACTGGAAATTGTATCTGAATCCGAGTCTTCAATTGTACGACCTTCAGGAAGATCCTGGGGAATCGCAGCTGGCTCGAAATCCCGAAATCATTCGCAAGCTGCGAGGCATGGCGATTTTGTTTCAGGAAGAAATGCGCCAGGACGCTCGACCAGCGGGAGAAGCTTCCACGCCGCGAGCTGACGGAAGGACAGAGATCTCTAAAGCGACACAAGACAAGCTCGACGCCAAACTGAACGTGACCTACGCTCGTTATGGCGATCGAACATTGGAAATGGACGTGTATCGACCAAAAGACGCGTGGGGGCAATTGCCGGCGGTGGTGTGTATTCATGGCGGCGGCTGGGCGAACGGAAGCCGAGCCAACCACGGACTGATCGCCAAATCGCTGGCCGAACGCGGCTTTGTGGCGGCAACCATTTCTTACCGACTAAGCGACGAAGCACCGTTTCCGGCCGCTATTCAGGATTGCAAAGCAGCCGTCAGGTTTCTACGAGCCAACTCAAAAGAATTCGGCATCGATCCCGCCAACATCGGCGCGATCGGACTTTCTGCGGGAGGACATCTGACCGCCTTGCTGGCCATGTCTGCAGGCGTACCCGAACTGGAAGGCGACGGCGGAAATCCATCAATCAGCAGTACGATTCAGGCTGCCGTTCCGATGGGCGCTCAAACGGACCTTCTGTCTGATCGAACGCGTGATATCTCCGCAGTTGAAGATCGCGGCCAGATCTGGCGACAGTTTCTGGGTGGGTCTCAAACGGAACAACCAGAAACGTATCGTCTGGCATCACCGCTCCATCACCTGCAGAAAGGTGATCCGCCGTGTTGGTTCATCACGGGCGAACTGGATGATGCCAGCACTCACGCCGAAAAATTCCGCCAGCGGATGCAGGAACTGAAAATCCCGTCCGGCCTGACTGTCATCAAAGACGCACCTCACGCGTTTCCTGGCAAGCAAGTCTGGTTCGATCAGATGATCGACCAAGCGGACGCGTTTTTCAAACAACACCTATCAAGGGCTTCGCCCTTGACCCAGTGGCGTGGTGTGCGGCAAGACGTAGAACGCTCTAACCGCCGAGCCGCTCCGTTGTCGCTACGCTAACAAGAGCTTGGCCCAACGGCGTGAAGGATAAAAACACTGGTTGAAATGAAAAAGACGCTGTAATGCAGTAGCTTGAAAGTCTGACTTCCTCCGACACAAGGTCGGAGGAGAGTTAACTCAAAATCCTCGATTCGTCGCGTCGGCTAATTCAAAAACCAGCCCATCAGTTCGTGGCCTTCTGGAAAGCCAACGTCCGATGCGGCCGCGGCAACTTCATCGTAGGTCGTTTGTGAGTTCGGCGAAATTCCTGTGCCGCAGGCGGCAAAGGGGCAGTCGCCGTGGCTATGCGTTCGAGTTCTCAAAAACGTCGGATGGTCCGGGCTGATCAGTAACCGGTACTCCCCCTGCGACTGCAGCCATTCGTGAATGGGAGCCACAATTTTTGAATCGATCTGCTGCACGGCTTCAATCTTGGCCGCCGTGTTACCTTCGTGAGATGCTTCGTCGGTGGCTTCTACGTGCACCACCAGAAAATCGATGTCGTCTCGCTGCAGCGTTTCAATGGCTTTGCGACCTTTGGCGGCATAGTCGGTGTCCAGATAGCCGGTGGCGCCCTCTACTTCAACAACGTCCCAGCCAATCAGCCGCCCCATTCCTCGCAGCAGATCCACGGCAGTAATGACGGCTCCACGCACGCCAAACTTTTCAGCAAACGGTGTTAATGCCGGACGCTGGCCCAACCCCCACAGCCAGGTTTGAGTGGCCGGAGGTTCGCCGGCAGCCGTTCTGGCCAGATTTGGTGCCGCCGTGGCGAACAATTCGCGACTGCGAGTCATTAGTGCTTTTAGTTCGTCAGAACCCGGCCCGGTCGGCAGATACGCGGCGATGGGCTGGTCGGTAATATCGTGAGGCGGCGTGCTGCCGGTAAGCTTGGTGAAGGGAGCCGCTTCTGCGCGAGATCGGTAAATCAGTAAGTTTCGATAGCTTACGCCAGCATGATACTTCCAGTGGCTGTCTCCACACTGATCCTTCTGCAGCAGCTGAATCAGTTGTTGAGCAGCGTCGCTGGGATATTGTTCGGCGGTAAAGCTGTGCATTACCTCATTAGTCACAGTCACCAAATTACAGCGAACCGCCCAGTCTCCGGGATTCAGCTCAATCCCCTGAGCCGCGGCTTCAATGGGTGCTCGACCAGTATGAAACTTCAGAGTGTCGTAGCCAAACAGGGTCATGGTGCCAACATCGCTGCCCGACGGCATGCTGGCAGGCACATTATCTGTTCTTCCGACAACCCCTAAGCCTGCAATTTTGTCCATCGCTGGCAGTTTGGCGGCCTGCAGAGGTGTTTTTCCGCCAAGAGAGGGCTGAGGTTCGTCGGCGACACCGTCTGGGATTACAAGCACGTACTTCATTGAAAATTTGCGTAAATTTGGGGACTATTCAGGCTCAAAGTACAAGGATTAGAGCGGAAGATAATCGAAACGGGAGCAATTCCCTATTGTGTGATTTCGGAATTGCATAACTACCTGGCTTCATCGGGTTTACACAAAATCTTAAACCCGATATATCTCCCCTCACATCTCGGCCCTGCAGTCGATACCCGATCAGCAAACCTGAAGGAACTTTAACATTCCGTCCTGGTTTTGGTGCCTGTCCATCGGGCATCTTGGCAGGACGTTCACATTGGAGGAAGTTACGTGTCCGTTGAAGAAAAAGTAGTCGGCATTGTTAGCGATCAATTGGATTCGCCAAAAGAAGACATCTCACGAGCAAGCTCATTTGTAGATGATCTTAAGGCGGATTCCTTAGATATTGTGGAATTGGTGATGGCTCTGGAAGACGAGTTCGACATCAAAATTCCTGACGAAGATTACGACAAGATCAAGACTGTTGGCGATGTCATTACGTACATCGAGGGGAAGTCCTGATAAATGTCGCGGCGTAGAGTTGCGGTGACTGGCTCATCAGTCGTTACTTCGCTGGGATGCGAAGTCGATGATGTCTGGAAGGCAATTTGTGATGGGAAAAGTGGTGTCAGCCTGATTGAACGGTTCGACTGCAGCGAATTTCGTGTGCGGTTTGCCGGTGAGATCAAGAATTTTGATCCACAAGCCCATATGCAGATTGACGGAAAAGCACTGCGCCGAATGGACCGCTTTGTGCAGTTCGCCATGGTGGCCTGCGACAAAGCAATTCGGCAGTCCGACGTGCTGGGAACGTCGTTTGATCCCTACCGTTGCGGTGTCATTATTGGCAGCGGAATTGGTGGATTGGACGAAATCGAAAGCCAGCATTCTCGACTGTTCGACCGCGGGCCGGAACGAATATCGGCGTTCATGATCCCTAAACTGATCGTGAACGCCGCTTCCGGCAACGCAGCCGTACACTGGGGCCTGAAAGGTCCAAGTTCGGCCATCGCCACCGCATGCGCTTCTGCCATTCATTCCATTGGCAACGCCTTTCGATTAATTCAGGGCGGCTACGCAGACATCATGATTGCGGGTGGCACGGAAGCAGGCTGCACTCCCATGGGAATCGCCGGCTTCGCTCGCATGAACGCTCTTTCGGTAAGAAACGAATCGCCCGGCGAAGCAAGTCGCCCGTTCGACAAAGACCGCGATGGCTTTGTTCTGTCAGAAGGCGCCGGCATGCTGGTACTGGAAGACTTTGAACGCGCTGAAAAGCGAGGGGCAAATATTCTGGGCGAAGTCACCGGCTTTGGGCTGTCGTCAGACGGTCTGCATATGACTCAGCCGGACGAAAACGGCGAAGGCGCTGGTCGAGCGATGAAGGCAGCATTGGAAGATGCTTCGCTTTCCCCCGATCAGATTGACTATATCAACGCTCACGGCACCAGCACGCCATTGGGTGATCGAGCGGAATCGATCGCCATTCGCAATGTGTTTGGTGCTCACGCAGATTCCATGGCTGTTTCCAGCACCAAAGGTCACCTGGGACACCTTCTGGGAGCGTCCGGCGGTGTTGAGGCGGTGTTCTGCCTGAAAGCGATTGAAACCAACACAGCCCCCCCCACAATCAACTTCGTATCCGCTGGCGAAGGCTGCGACCTGGACTATATCCCCAACGAAGCTCGCGACGTTAAAATCAGCCACACGCTGAAAAACAGCTTCGGCTTCGGCGGCCACAACGCCTGCCTGATTATCTCCGCCGTCTAAGAAAGCTGGGTACGCGGTCCTCATCTTTTGCAAACTGACAACCGAGCATCACGACAGTGAGACACCCCGCCTGCTGCAGCGTGCCACGCCAGATTGCTGAGCAGAATCCCTTTGCTATGCCGGATGTCCCTCAGCCGTCGCAAGAATGGTTTGAACTTCGGGTAAATCAGAGAAAGCTGACCGTCGGTGATTCTGGGTGCAGTGAAGTCCTGCAAATTTCACGTCCCGCAAATTGATTGAACTGAAGACGTCAACGTTTAGCAATGTGTGTCAAATTAAGCCGAACTGCAAAAACCTTGAAGTCTGAAGAATAATCGCTAACCTGACCACCGGACGTCGCACTCCCGTTTCTGCGACACCTTGTCAGACAATCACTATGTTGTGGGACGCTAGCCGTTAGTTGCTTGGACGCCATCCGCTGCCAAAATGCAAACCTATTTTCGCGTTGTTTCCCGATCCGAGACTGACGATGCTGACGATCTCCGTCGTGTCGTTGCCTCGATTCTCGATACGCTGCCCCAGACGTCCGAATGTTCGCCCATGACGCCACATCCAAAAGGTGGTTTCTCCGTATTCCTCGACCATCGCGACGATGATGTGGAAACAATCATGACAATCTTTGCCGAGAATGGTTGGATGCCTTGCTTCTAACGCACCCGCGCGGCCTCCTTGCAGGTCCTCTCAAATGGATACCGTTCTGGTAGTTCCCGCGTCCCACAACATGGTTTTTACGCTAGGCCTTCGGCACACCTTCCTTGGTTGGTCACGCGGGCTGGCATTGGTACAATCTCTCGTAGTTCAGACATCGTTCGCTTCGTTTAGGGCGGTGTCGTAAAAACCTTCCGTTGTCGGTCACAGCGTAATGCAGCTTCAAGACGCAACGATCCTTGAAACTCCATCTCCGTTCGAGAACTGGCTGGTTGCGTGCATCACCATCACTCATGATGATGCGGTTGCCGTGCTGTCCGACCCACACTACATCGAGACCGATCCCCGCCGCACTGCTGGTGGAGCTGAGGATCACTGGGCGTTCTCTTTTCCCTGTGGCACCAAGGTCGGCATCGTGCTCGGTGTCCCGTACGACGAGGCGCGAATTTTCGCCGACCCGCCAAACACGCAAGTGGTAGTCCAGTATTTGCAGCCACTAATTGGCGACCGTGACGTGCACATTCCTGATTCGCCGATACTGTTTCGGTAGTTCAGTGACCGCTAACATGTTTTTTCGTATTAGGCTTAGATCGTCAAGCTTGAATATGTGTTTTTTGTTGAGATACTTCTCACATGAGTCGGTCAGGTGGTCATGCAGACGGGCGATGTTCGTAGGTCCGGCTCTTGCTTGAGGCAGAGCGAGCACACTTCCTGGCCATGTGCGGATGACTGAAAAACGAACGGCTTTGTGTGGATGGCCCGGCGACCAGCCCACAATGGAGAAAGCTGTTTCTGATTGCAACACAACCGAATTCCGATTCTCCGACGAGTAGAACGTAGGCCGGACCAAGGGAACCGTGAATCTGCCGGAGCATCGCGTGCGGCTTATGTTGCATCGAAGCGTTCAGCGACTAAAACGTTGCAGCAAAGGTTCGCGCCGTTCCGGCACGCGTTGCCCGCTTGATCCGGCCTACGCTAGTTGGTCAACGCTGATCCGGGCGAAAGCCCCACGATGGAGAAAGCTGTTTCTGCTTGCAACACAACCGAATTCCGATATCTCCGACTAAAGAGTCTGTACGCCAGACCTTCGGCACACCTTGGCTCTTTGGCAACGGGCCATAGCCTTGGTACTATTCTCGTCGTTCAAACATCGCTCGCTTCGTTTTGGGCGGTGTCGTAAAAACCTTCCGTTAGGCGACCTGCCGTATTGGCCATGACCGACACCCCAA
>CALFSX010000137.1 GCA_937916515.1 uncultured Planctomycetaceae bacterium
TCCCTCAGCGTACGGCGTGCGACCGAACTCGCCCGTCCACACGACCAGCGTGTCCTTTAATAAGTCTCGTTGTTCCAGGTCGGCCAGCAGCGCGGCGATCGGTTGATCCACCTCACCGCAACTTTGCTGAAGCTTGGTGTTAAGATTGAAGTGATGATCCCAGTTGCCATGCGTGATTTCGACGAACCGAACTCCGGCTTCCACCATTCGCCGGGCGAGCAGACACTTGCGTCCCATGTCGTCGCAACGCTCAGAACCAACGCCGTACATCTGACGAGTCTTCTCTGTTTCGCGTGACAGATCGAGAACCTCAGGCATTTCCTGTTGCATCCGAAACGCCAGCTCATACGACTGAATAACGCCCTCCACTTCAGGGTTTACTGACTCTCGCTGCAGTTTTTCGCCGTTAAGCGTTTGAATGAAGTCCAGCTCAGCGCGTTGAATGGACTGAGATGTGCGCGCTTTCAAATTAGAGACGCTGGCGTTGCCGATGGGACGATCGTTGTGGCCGATGCGAGTCCCCTGGTAGATCGCGGGCAGAAACGAACTGCCATAATTGGTCGCACCGCCGAAGCCGCTGGGAGGCGTCAGGCTGACAAAGCCGGGAAGATTTTGGTTTTCGGTTCCCAGCCCGTACAACGTCCATGCACCGAGTGAAGGTCGGACAAACTGGGCGGTCCCGGTGTGCAGCTTGATGAAGGCTTGTGGATGCGCTGGCAGGTCGGTTTGCATTGAAGGAATGACGCAGAGCTTGTCGGCTTGTCGGGCGAGATTCGGTAATAGCTCCGACATCCACAGCCCGCTCTGGCCGTGCTGTGAAAACTTCCATTTCGATCCGAGTAGTTGTGATCCTGGACGCGGGCCGGGCTTTCCCGAATCCCGATTCAATTTGGGTTTGTAGTCCAGCAAATCGACCTGCGAAGGAGCACCACTCATGCAAAGAAAAATCACTCGCTTCGCACGTTGTTTCAATGGTGGAGTCTTCGGTGCCAGTGGCCCATCGTCGGGTTTCGCGAAGTCAGAGCCGATTGTTTGAGCGGCCTTAGCCTGAGAACCAAACAGTCCCGAAAATGCCAACCAGCCGAAACCGCACGCCGTGTTTTGTAAAACGTCACGGCGCGTGAAGAGATGTTGGATTTTTGAGCAGGTTGATGTGTTCATTGGTTAGCCTGTCGCTGTGGAAAAATTCGGGCCAAGGGCCCAGCCGTTTGTCTGGCCCAGGCCAACGGCCTGGGTGAATTGTTGAGTTGAATGAAAGGGCTGAAAGCCCGACCGTTTGTTGGTGTAGGTGACCGCCGGAATGCAAACTGCCGGGCCGTTGGCCCTTCGATAATTTTAGATCGCGTGTACCCAGCCCGGTGGGCTGGGCTAGGTAAACGAACGGGGCGTTGCCCCTGAATCGCATATTGCCAATCCCTTGCTGACGCGTCGGGTTACCTAAACTGCATCGCCGATGCGTCGGGGTTTCAAAACAACTTTCCTTTCAATCCACAAGACGGAACTCTGCCGATCCGAACAATCCTCGCGCGACGCTGGTCCATGCGGCTCGGTCGTTGTCAAAATTCTTCACCAGCTTCTTCGCCGCAGCGGATTCCTGCTCGGTCGGTTCGCGGTTTAGCGCACGCCTGAAAGCGAATTCCAATCGCTCGGCAAACGACGACAGTGAAGTTCGCCCCGGGTACTTCCTAAGCACCGCTTCAGCCAGCGCCTGCGATTGCTCGGCGACAAAATCGCTGTTGAGCATGAACAGTGCTTGTGACGGAACGTTGGTCGACTCGCGTGCTCCATCGGTCGCGGACGTGTCGGGCAGATCAAAGTCAGAAAGCACGCCCGGCAAAACACTGCGAGTCGCCGGAAGATAGATCGAACGGAAGTGATGACTCGCACCAGCAATCTGGTCTAACGTGACAGCCTGAAACCTCAAGCCGCCGATCGGACCATCACCGGCTCGACCAATCAGCGACCCCGCTTCCGGGCGTAAGTTCAGTTGGCCCGATGCGGCCAGCATGCCGTCACGAATTTCTTCTGCCTCCAGTCGCCGAGCACTGTGCCGCCACAACATGGCGTTATCTGGATCGGCGGCAAAGCAGGTTGCATCGTGTGACGACGAAAGACGATAGACGCGGCTGAGTGTGATTTCGCGAACAAGGTCTTTGATCGACCAGCCATTGCGGACAAACTGTGAGGCCAGATGGTCCAGCAGTTCAGGGTGCGAAGGCATGGCTCCGGTTGTTCCGAAGTTGTCTACGCTTTGGACAAGTCCCCGCCCGAATAGCCAATGCCAGACACGATTCACAATCACGCGTGCTGTCAAAGTGTTCTTGTTTGAGACCAGTGCTTCGGCCAGTTCGAGTCGGCCGCTGCCGTTGCGAATCAGGATGTCGTTGCCCGAACCAAGCAGCCCTGGAACGCCTCGCGGAACCGATTCACCGACATTGTCGATACTGCCTCGCAGGAACAACGGGCTATCCGCAATCAACTCGAATCCGCTCGACTGACTGCGACCGTTTCGCTGCCCGCCCTGCATGGCTGGCCCACCCTGCATCGGCCTGCTTTGCTGACCGGGCCCCCGCTGTTGTCCACCGCCTCGTTTTTGTCCGCCGCCTGGTCTACGAGTTTGCACTGCTGTTGACGGACGCTCTCCAACGCCCATTGTTAGCGGCTTGGCAGAACCGTCGTCGTTGATCACGCTCAGTTCGAACTCCAGTTGCGAGATCTGCGTGTTGATGCGTACGAGATCAAAGTCGGTCAGGCCGTCGGTCGCGCGTCCGCCGTTGGCACGCTGAGCTCGAGCGGCGCGTTGCTGCTGTTGCAGTTGTTGCATTTTCTGCTGTTTGCGTCGGACTTCTGTTGCCGTCATTCCAGTCGAAACGACGGGCAGATTCGCAGCGGCAGGAAGTTCAATCAAAGCGGCTCGATTGCGTCCACCAACCGCGCCCGCCGTTCCAAACTTTGTTTCCGTCGAAAGGAAGATCCCAGCCAGAGCGGTATAGTCTTTCTGCGAAACAGGATCGAAGCGGTGATCGTGACATCGTGCGCACGACGCCGTAATTCCAAGAAACGCCTGGCTCACCACGGCGATTTGATCGTCCGCCAGATCGACAGCAAACTGCCTGGGATTTCTTTCGTTGATCGGATTCTCTCCGATCGCCAGAAACGCGGTCGCCGTCAATTGCTCGGCTTGCTGAGCAGCGTTGCTGGCAGGCAGCAGGTCTCCGGCAATCTGTTCACGCAAAAACTGGTCAAACGGTTTGTCCTTATGAAACGCCTGCACGACGTAGTCGCGATAACGCCACGCATGCGGATAAACCAGGTTTACGTCCTTCCCGGAAGATTCGGCATACCGAGCGACGTCCAGCCAATGTCGTCCCCAACGTTCGGCGTATTCGTGTGAGCTAAGTAATCGATCGACCGTCTCCTTCAGCAGATCCTCGCGCGACTGTGATGATGACTGCCAGCGGTTGACGAATTCGGTCGATTCTTGTTCGTTCGGTGGAAGCCCTGTCAGATCAAACCTAAGCCGTCGCAGCAAGACCTCCGGACCGGCGTCGGCAACCGGCGAAAGTCCGTGAATCTGCCAGCGAGCTGCGACAAATTGGTCGATGTTGGTTAGCGGCCAGTCGGCGTGCTGAACTGCGACTGGCATTGACGGACTGGCGACTGCCTTGATCGGCTGGAACGACCACCACGATTCTCTGGCCTTCGACGTGTCGTATTGACTGACCACTCGAGCCGGCCCATCGCGAGGATCGGGCGCCCCCATCCGCACCCAGGTTTCAAAGTCGCGAATGACATCATCCGGCAGCTTGCCACCTTCGTCTTTGGGCGGCATCGTCAGGTCGTCGTTGACGTACCGAATGGCCGAGATCAAAAGACTGTCGTTCAGTTTTCCCGGCACAACGGCCGCGCCGGAGTCTCCTCCGCGGCGAATGCCTTCGCGCGAATCCAGCAGCAGCCCGCCCTGAATTTCTCCCGCTTCTTCGGAATGACAGGCGTAGCAATGATCGACCAGAACCGGCCGGATTTTCGTTTCGAAGAAGTTCAACTGCGATGGCGACAGCTTCTCCTGCGCCGACACAACGCCAGGCAGCATGCTCAGCAGAAAGATGCAGAGGTAAGTTGTATTGGCTTGCATCAGCATCACCTGACCTTAAGAAAGCTTATGAGTAAAGTTGCCGAACATACGAGTCTGATCAGCCGCAGGGCGTTTGCTTCGGTTCCTGAATGTAGAAAACCGGGGCTAACGCCCTGCGGCTGATGGCATCTCACAAAATTATTTCGACAGCGACTGATCCACGATGACGCGAACCTGATCGCTGAAAAATCCGAACGCGGCGAGATCCAGTTTCACGGTCCGCCGATCTTCACTCAGTTGCACAATGTCGTCACGCGGCGTTCCGGATAATTCCAGTGCACGTCCCTTTTGAGGCACCTGGCCGCCGCGTACTGAGAATCGAAGATCGCTGGAACGCAAGTCGTCGCCACGAACGATCAACCCCAGCACAGGACGATCAAACGTGATGTCACCGACGATCCGTTTCAGCTCCTTCGGACCAGGCACAGTCTCTGGCGGTCCGGGCGTGTGGTCGCGCTGGTCAACGGGATTAAACTGCAACAGGAAACTCTTCACCCGCGTACCCGGCGGCAGTTCACCGGGCGTGAAGTCACCCGCGACTAAACACTGTCCCGGCAGAGTGACATTCAGCGCGAGCGGCTCGTCAAGCGTTTTGGCATATCCTTCCGGCAGCACAAAGATGTCGCTATCGCTTTGAATCAGCCCCATCGGTCGCGGCCATGGCGGCGCGAATCGAAAGGCTCCTGTCGACCCGGCGATACCCGATGACACCGGCCAAATCTTTTCATATGCGACCGTGTCAAATTCGGACGACTGAAGTTCATGAGTGTTCGTCACGCGAACGGCCTCGCCTTCCCGGACGAGCCTGGTTTTGTCTTTGTTGATTGCCGTCGTGTTGCTCGATGGAGTGACTTCCACTTCGCCATCAAAGACCGACACCAGCGAGGCGCCTTCGGCATCCAATTCAATTCCAAACGCGGTTCCCAAATCGACCACTTCGGCCGTGGGCGTGTCGACTTGAAATCCCTCAGCCCCCGGCGGAACGGTTGCGGTCAAGAGGCCGGAATGCAGCCGAGTCCTTCCCGGTGCGATCAGTTCATAACTTGCCGGACCTTGCAAAGTCACTTCGACGCCATCGTCAAACTGCAATCGAACTAGCCCGTCGGCAATCGAAATTGTCTGAGTGCCAAGGCGATCACCGACTTTCAATTCACCTGCCGTTGAACCTTGTATCATCGCAACCGACAGAAACGGTTCCATGGTTTCCAGGCGGTCTCCGGCTTGAAAAAACCAACTCACCGCGACCAACAGACAGGCGGCAAGGCTTGCCCACGCGAAAATTCTCGCCGTCGATCGCTGCGTTCGATCTTGAGTTTGTGCTTGAGAAGGCGTCTTGCGAACGTCCTCTTCAACCTGCGCACCACGAACAACATCGCACAGCATCTGATGGCGAATATTTGCTTCGACAAACCGCTGCATCTGCTCGGGATTTTCCTTCAGCCTGATTGCCAGTTCATCCTGCTGATCTGAATCAAGCAAACCCTCAAGCCACCGCTCGATCAAGCTTTCGATGTCGTCGTTCATGCCGAACCCTCCGACATCGCCATTCGTTTTTCAACGCATTGCTTCAGCGTTTCACGAACTCGTTTGAGAATCGTGCGCACATTCGCAGCCGACAGTTTCAGCTCAGCGGCGATGACTTCGGATGTTTGACCTTCCGCATAACGCAACGCAATGATCGCACGCGGTCGTCCTTGTAATTCGCTTACACAATCACGCAGCGCCGCAGCTTCGTCATTGATGCGTGGCGCGACCTGCGCCCATGTTTGCGTGTAGTGCTCCAGAAATTCCGAATCGCACAGCATTCTATCGCGAGCCGTATCTCGCCGATGTCCCAGAATTTCAAACTTCGCCACCCCCAATGCCCATGGCAGAAACGGCAGTGATGGATCGTATTGAAGAAAATTTCGCAGCAACGCCAGCGACGTGTTTTGCATGATGTCGCGCACCGCCCACTGATCCCGAATCAGCGATGCCACGTACTGCCCAACCGTCGGCTGAGCATCCGTCCAAAGCCTGGTAAACAGAATTTGTTGATCTTCGTCGAGCATCAGTCTGCCTGATTTTGCGAGGTTATGTTGTTCGCCAAGGATTACTCTCCAGAAACCGCCCCCACTGTGACAAACTTTTCGAAAGAAAAATCGGCGTCACTACTTGTATCAATGAATCTGCCGTGTGGGCAGATAAAAGGTAGGAACCCTATACAGGCATCCAATCCACAGAATTCAAACAATCGTAAAGCTTTCATGGCCGTGCCCGAGAATGGTCTGCGCTAGAGACCGTATTCGCGTTAAAACCGCGAACAATACATGGGGTACACCGTACAAACGAAGTGTTTTTGTCACTGTCGGCTTGCGCGAACATCCGACAGAGCGATCAACAACCGGCTTTAGAGGCGGGCACCACAGGCAAATTGCTCAACACGGCAATCGATAACCTGGCGGGGCGAGCGGAAGGGAATTCGATAGACATCGCAATCAAGATCAGGGGCCTATTGAACAAAGGCATCAAGCTTCGACTCAACAAACCTCCCTGCAACGCCCACCCGGAAAACAGATCAACAATTCAGCAAACACCCCTACGCGCTCGTCGCGAAGTCAATGCCTTGCTTGTTTGGCACGTGTATCACTTCGATAGCTTGATGTTCACTTCTAAATCCAGAATGTACCGGCGGTCCAGTGACTGCAGCCCGCGTGCTTCTTGAGGATGGCAACCAAATATTGCCGCGAACAAAGTTTCAGATATCGGTTTCGGATCAGGCAGCACGAGCCACGTAACCGATTCCGTAAATGGTTCTGTCGTGAGAGAACCTTCGTACCGCAGCAGGCGTTCGTACGACGGCGGTAGCCACGACTGAGGTTGCAGCGGGATTGGTTTAGCGGGACCACTCACTGATTTGTGTGAACGTTGAAATGACTGGATCAGTTCCTTCATCTGGTCGGTTTCGGATTGGGAGTTGTCAATCGAAAGGAACACACCCACAACAGCGTATGACAAGTCGGAGAGATTCTGGTGAACCAAATGCAATTCACCGTGGAAAGCGTCGGCGTTGAGACAATGTTCACTTGGGTGGTGAAAATGAAAATTTCGCAAATGAAAAGGCTTGCCTTCAAGGCGGAGGAAGACGTCGGAGTCGGTGCCGAAAAGTACTTCAATGCCATGTGGGCCTTGGTGAAGGAATCCGTCAATTGCCTTTGACCATGCAAGTTCAAGGTAGTCCGCTGGCGTCGTAGCGCTGACGGTTGGTTGTAGGTTGATTGGTGATTGCTGTTTCCACTTCATCATTCGTATCCTGGATAACTAGCTGCAATCTATGGAGGGGCAGGGATGCTGACTTATTAGATTGCGAGTTGAACAGTTCCGCTTCGTGTGCGAGAGGCGGTTTCTAACCGTTTGATTCTGCCCTTGCGAATTCAACAATGTTGATGAATTTCCGATCCCACAAATGCTAACCTGCGGGTGAGTGTTTGTTACGACTGAAGTGTGGTCGAACAACGATGCGATTTCTACGGATGATGCGGCTTCAATGGTCTTCCTTTAGGGGGCGTTCACCGAATTCAGGGTCCTGAACTTGGCCTCCTGGATCAGGGAGCCATCCTGATACGCGATTCCCTACTTTCATTTTTGCATGATTTGAGATTCTTCATCAGCCACGTTCATTGTTATGGTCTGAACTCCCGCACTCATCAAAGATTCCTGGACAGTATTGGTAATACCGGGTTTCTGAACCCCATATACGGCCAGGTAGACTCCGATCTCTGAGTCATACTCGTACTTCTTTATGCTAATGAGTTCATCTTGCGAGACGAAGCGCCCGCTAATCCGGGTCATTTCGTCCGAGTCGATGTGGATTTTGTAATACCTTTTCCCTGCGTGCTCGAAAATAGCCCTCCTTAATGCTTCCGGTAAACTAATTTGTGCACTCGGTGGATCGGCAGTTGTGGGTTTGCCGCAGCCAGAAAGCATAGCGATCAACACGAAGGTCATGATTGTTCTTGAAATCGTCATGGTAGATTAGGCATGAAGTGCCAACCGAACCCCGGCACTAACGGAGGGCTTTGATTTTAGTTGCCGCGTGGATGAGTGCTCCGGTTCACGGCTTTGCTTGTTCATCTTATTGTGGTTTCGATTTGCACGGAACGTTCTGATTGCGTCAACTGGTCTCAACCTCGCCGTCTTGCGAGACCCAGTATTCTTCGGCTCATCCGAAAACGTGATTGTCACCCTCCAACCACTCTTGTTGTTCCTCGTCGAGTTCTTCAGAGTCTGGATCATACTGATCCACCAATTCAGGCGGCAACTGTTGAAGCCAACAGTCTGCTTCAGAAGACTCAAACGACCGAATTTGTATTAGCGCTTCCCAAAAGCCGATACTCGTTTGTTGCTTCTTCATCTGCGATTCAAAGCGTTCAGTGGATCCGAAATCGTAAACTTGAAAAGGGCCGTCATCAAGCATTCGTGGTGCAGAGTATACCCACGGTTCACTATTCGTTTCGAGATAACATCCGTCTGTGTCAAAGAATACGATCACAAGATCAGGGCAGAGTAAGCCCATGATGATCTGACGTCCATCAGCACAACGTCCTGTCGTAAACGCAGAGCAGGGGGAGCAGGTTTTGTGTTTTGTTCAGCATCTGATCCAGAGGACGTTCAAGTTCACCAGGGCCGCGACGGGTGATTCAAAATTCAGATATCGCACCGCTCGTGGCTCCGAGTGCAACGACAGGTTAGTCAGCTTTTGGCTTTGGCAGAGTTGATGGATCATACTTGTCAGGTTGCACCCAACGCTTGAGCTTCCAATCAAGCCTGTAACGGGCGAGACCGCCAGATGGTCGAGACATTGGGTCGCCTGATTGGTAAATGGGGAATTCACGATAGAGCGTCCTGCCTTTCAAAAAGAAACGATCATGCCCCATATAGCCAATGAATTCGGACATTTTGGGCAGGGCAATTTGTCGCAGTTGTCCCTTTCTGTTCAGTTCATAGACATCCAGGGAACCATAGGATCCACTGCCAGAACTCTGGCACCACACGATGACATGATGAGACTCTTCGCTTTCGCTCAACGTCGCGACCCACGCCTTTGCAATACTTCCATCACGTTTCGCGACCTTGCCCGCGACAAACTCACCGTACAACTTCGGATCGTCGCGATACACCAGGACTGAGTAACTGCCAACAGATGCAGGCTCTGACTCCCCTTCGGTGACGACGATTGTATACGGCCCAGCAGTTACCAGAGTGCGACTTATTTCACGTTTTGATGCGGCCACTGTATCGGATGCAGCAAGACACAGCGTTACTACGACCAAAGACATCCGTGTCATTCAAAGTCTCCATTAATTCGAAATACTGCCATGCTGACTATCGTCAACCGTAACCGGCCGGCTGCCAGAAGTCTGTGATTTAAAAACCACGTCGCCGGCCGCTTCAGTTTACGACATTGCTACGCCAGTCATGGCGTATGACTTGTGGGGTGTAAGTCCCCTGTAAGAGAACCAAAATCTTAGGGTAGTCAGGATACCAATTGTGACTCCGATTGATCAAGTACCAGGCAAAGGCAACTGCGGGGAGGCAACGAACCGTGGGGAGGAAGCCTGCGAATGCGCCGTTATGCTGGCAAAATTGTGGAAGGCTTCGGCTTTCTGCGACCGTCGTCGTCAGCCGCATTCTCGTCAATGCTGCGATCCGCCATTGGCGGTTGAAAAGTTACGGACAGAAACTCGAGACAAGGCCGGTGCGGACAGGTGAGTGAGCCAAACATCACGAAACTCGCCTCAAAATGAGAACACTGTGTTCATCCGCATTGGTAAATCGAGTGCTTGCGCAGTGATAGCCATACGTCTTATCCTGGAAGATCCGTCGCACCTATCTGCACGATCGGCTTGCCGGTGGGACAGAGCCATCATCGTAAACGATGATGGTGTGGGCGGAAGTCAGCCGAACAACACAAAGGTTCCTTCCATCTTTTTACCCTCACATAAAAGGGGGCCCCACAAAACATTCCGGTATACACGCACAATGAGACTTCATCGACGTGGAAAATGTTCATCATGCCCCGTCGCTTGCCATCAGGAAAGAACTCACCAACAAGTGCGATTATTGTTTGCCGTCAGACGCACCCTGCCAAAGCAACGCAGCCAGTGCAACTACCTTGGCGGCAGCCAGAAGCAACAGCGCTAAGCCGCCAACGTAGCGAAGTGATGACATATCAAGCCCTTTAATATAACAGTCAATGACATACGGGTGCATTCGCCCATTGGGTGAATGGCTCTCAGGCGACTGGCTAATGTTGTATCTGGTAAGCCAGAAAATCAATATCGCTGAAGGTTGGATCTCGATCTGCAATGCGGATGAAGCCCATCTTTTCGTACAGGCGTTGAGCGGCAATCATGCCCGGCTGAGTCCACAGAACCGTAGTGCGAAATCCGTGAGCATGAATCGACTCAAACGCGGCGGCCAGTAAAGCCTGGCCAATCCCGCGTCCGTGGCACTTTGGGTCAACCGCCAGCAACTGCAATTCGGCTTCATCGTGTTCTGCAAGTCGACGCGCCGGAGCATCAGGTAGTACGACAATCACCATTCCGACAAGTGCGCCATCCGCAATTGCTCGAGCACAGATCAAACGCCCTTGGTTTCGAACGGCTGATGGTTCAAAAATGGTTGCCGCTCGTTCAGGCGAAGTGAAACCGCCGCCCACATAAGCATCAGTCAGAAGCCGAACAAGTTCCGAATCTGGAAACTCCCCACAAGGATTCTCAATGCAAAATTCCACGCTGGACTGCCTTCGATGTGTTTGTTCATTCGCCTGAATCAACACTGGATGATAACAAGGCGCTGCTAATTGAAGTGCGGCAGCCGACAGTCATTCCGGTTCATTGAATGATTTGCGGTCGGGCTCCATGTGCTGGAACGTGTAGGCATTTCTGACCAACAACTACAGCCGCACGGCAACTTATGGAGACGCAGCATTCAACAGGAATTATAGCAAACAGCCAAGGCGAGTAACGCAGCATGCCCACGCAAGCGAGGGCATGGCACCCCAAACTGGGGGTCTCGCTGGTGCAAGATGGGCAAAAAAAAGAACGCCAGTCAATGAATTGACTGGCGTTCTGAAAAAGTCCCGGAAGCAACGAATCCCAGGGGGGCGGAGGACTCAAGCTGCTTCCGGGG
>CALFSX010000138.1 GCA_937916515.1 uncultured Planctomycetaceae bacterium
ACTTA
The DNA here is from genome assembly GCA_937916515.1 of uncultured Planctomycetaceae bacterium. GTDB lineage: Bacteria > Planctomycetota > Planctomycetia > Planctomycetales > Planctomycetaceae > Fuerstiella. The sequence goes on from CALFSX010000138.1 coordinate 6, forward strand.
AACATATCCCGTCGAACCTACGCCACCGCCCGCCGAGGCGTCTCGGCCAGCTTTAGTGGCGGTCGAGTTTGGGGGTGGGGGATTGGGCGGCCATTTCGAGTTGGTTGAGTGTTTCGACGATGGTGACTGAGGTGACGTCTTCGAATGAGCCGACGGCTGGCAGCTTGGTCAGCTGGTGTGCTCGAGTTTGCGCGTGAGCGGCGTCGCTCATGCTGAAGCTCCAAACCATCAGCAGCATTGCCGCGCAAACGATGAACGCAAGCCAACCGAGATACGGTGTCAGCTGATCGGCTCGAGTTGACGTCACGACCACTTTGGGGACTTCACGAAAACGGCTGGCGACAAACAAGGGAGCCATCGACACCCCATTACGACTTTCGTAGCCCTCGCGTTTGAAGAAGTAACCGGTAAATTTTACAGAAGGAGCGTCCTTGATTTTGAAGTCTCTCGTTCTGGTCGGATTATTTTCGCCGATTAACGCGACCAATTTGGGGTCAGCATTCAGACTGACGGCGTGAACCAGATTTTCTCCGGAATCAGCCGTTGTCAGCCATGCATCGTAGACAGTGCCGACTCCCAGAGCGTTGACCTGCCCTTTGACGACGGACAGTTTTCGCAGCTTGCCGGAGATATTCCATGGCTTGCCGCGAGATCCGTTGGGCGAATCCATAAACAGTGCGTACGCGCCTGCTGGAGCGTTTTCCAGTTTGCGTTCGGCAATCACAGACGCCATCTTCATCGCAGCAAAGTAGGCATCTGATTCGGCAGAATGCACGCCAATCACGTCGTCTCGAATTTCCTTCAACAGGCTTTCCGGAACGCTGGGAATTGCTTTGGGATCGAACCTGGGAGTAGTGCCGTCCGGGCTTTCCGCAAGCACCTGATAGGCGGGGCGGAGTGCTGTTACAGAAACAGCTTCGTCTGCACTGTTGGCAGAACGAGCTTCTTCGCCGATAAGAAATTCGTCGTGCTTAATAGAATTGTCGGGCGCGGAAGTTTCCTCAGCGGGCTGTTGTGCTGCGGGAGAAACAACTTTCCAGTTGGCATCGTTTTCCGCGGTTCCTGCAGAAGAGCTATTAAGCGAACCATCTGCAGCTTGACTGGCCGGCACAGTTTCAGGAAACAGGCCGCTCCAAAACTGAGGCCGTCGAACGACCGTAAAGCAGATCATAATGACGCCCAGGCCAAAAATCAGCAGCGTCAGTCGCTTTTGGTCGCGAGCCTTCAGCAGGCCGCGAGGTCGTTCTTTGGTACGAAAACGCACGTTTGTAAATCCCTCAGAAATCCGTTCGTCCGTAACAAGCACATGTTCGCTGGCTTCAGGCCAGGCTGACACAATAATATCGACTCGCCACCGTCTGAAATCGACACATGCAACCTGCAGGCATCGGCATCAATCGTGAAACGACTGATCGTTAGCTGGACGGCGCCAAGTTTCAATCTCAATCAGCCGCAAGGCGTTCGCCCCTGTCGTCTTCCGTGATCCGCACAAACCGGGGCTAACGCCCTGCGGCTGATGTGGTTACCGAAATGCTAAAATTTGATTTAACCTGACGCTGTCCAATTGATTTTTCCAGAAGATGATGCGTGGTCGGTTCGTATCATTCTCTTATGATGACCACGGAGCGTTTTCGAACGTCGGCTCGAATCGGCTGGCGGGCCGCCCAGCATCACGTTTATTAAGTTTATGTTGTTATGGCGGGTTTGGGCAAGAGTTTGATGGCTGGAAGCTTCCATAAAATGGGCCATATGACCAACAAGGCAGGAATGTTGACGCGAACTGCCAGGAACGTTGCTGCTGTGGTTGACGAACGGGGCAAAGACGAAAACAATCCCGCGCACTGGTTGATCGCAGCGTTTTTGTGCGTTTGACGATGTTTGAGCCAGGTATCAATTTTGTTGAGTCTATGTGTAAGTGGGAAAAGCTATGAGTGGTCCGATCGTAAGGACGGGGACGAATCCAAAGTTCTGGTCAAACTGGGATCAGGCGTTCGGCGGAGGCAATTCTGCGGATTCCAAGGCGGAAAAGACTGGCAAATCAAAAAAGAAGGCCGACTCTAAGAAAGTGGCCTCTCCCAAGGCGGCCAAAGCAGCCGCTCCCAAAGCCGACACAAAGAAGGCTGCCAAGAAAAAGAAAAAGTCTAAGAATTAGCCGTTCCAATGAACGGAGTGAAGATCAAAACAAGTCCCACTAGCCGGACTGCGTTAGTCGTTTTTGCGACTGGCGCTGTTTTTATCACATGGTCGCTGTTAAGCGTGCCGATTCCGGGCGTCAACGAGCCTCATTATTTTACGAAGGCTCGTAACTTTGCAGCCCCGCATTGGTGTCGCGAAGACTTCTTTCTGCAGTCCGCGAACGCCCATGCCGTGTTCTTTGCGCTGGTTGGCCCCGTCGCCAACGTGTTGTCGTTTTCGGCCACGGCATTGTTGGGGCGAATTCTGAGTTTATGGCTACTGGCTGCCGGATGGGTGCATCTTGGCCGACGTATCGGGCTAAGCAACTTTTCCGTTCTGTGCGCCGCGTGCCTGTACTGCCTGATTGCGGCCAGCGGAAACTTTTCCGGCGAATGGGTGATTGGCGGCTTTGAAAGCAAAGTGCCAGCCTATGGCTTCGCTCTATTGGCCGTAACATATTGGCTGGATGGCTTTCGCACTTTGCAGAAACGGCCCTATCTGATTTCCGGCAGCATGGCCGGACTGGCCGTTTCGCTGCATCCAGTGGTTGGGCTGTGGTTTTGCCTGGCAATGGCCATGTGTGAAGTCTGCCTGTGCCGAACGAAACGTGAAGCATTGGCGGACTCTGTCGCAGTAGCGTCGGCCGCTCACCGGTTGACGCTGCGAACGTTTGTGGTGAATTCGTCCTGTTTTGTGGCCACCTCGATTCTGTTCGCTTTGCCGGGCCTTATTCCGGCTCTGCAACTGGTGATCAATTCCGACGTTGATCAGGCCACTCAGGATACCGCCAACTATATTCAGATTTTCTGGCGTCTGGCGCATCACCTCGATCCCAGTACGTTTCCGGCCTATGCATGGAAACACACGGCTGTGTTGTGCCTGACCGCGGCAACGGTACTTTACGGCGAACGTTGGCTTGGCAGAAGACAGAATGCTTCTGCCAGCACAAACTGGCTGCCGCTGGTGTGTCTGGTGCTTGCGGCAGCCGTGATTGCATGCGTGGGAATTGTCATTGGATGGCACTCCGGCGAAGCCAAAGATCTGCCTGATTGGAAATGGCGAGCATCTTTGTTGCGATTTTATCCGTTCCGCATGTTCGACGCGCTTCTGCCGATGCTGACTGCGTTTGCCGTTGCGGCAACTATCAGCAGGTTTGTGCTTCATCGAAAAGCGAAGTTGGCAGTAGTGAGCGTGGCCGTTCTTGCAATGTGTGTGGTTGGGCTGAATGTTCGTCCGTCAGCTCCCAGTGCTTATAGTTCAAAGTCGTTTGCGGAATGGAAAGTTGCCTGCCAGTGGCTGTCTGAAAACACGGCTGAAGACTGCCTGATCTGGGGGCCTCGCGAAAGTTTCGGGCTGAAGTGGTTTGCGAATCGAGCTGAATATATTTGCTTTAAAGACTGCCCTCAGGACGCAGCCGGCATCGTCGAATGGAATCGGCGACTGTGGACGATTTTCCATTGGTCCGAAGCTGCCTACAGTGACGAGATGTTCGATAACAGCGATTTGCGAGCCCTGCGCAAATTAACCAACGTCGACTACGTGATGACTCGCCAGTTGGGACCGTTCGAATCAGAGCCGGTCTATCAGAACAGCATCTGGCGCATTTACGAAGTGCCGCAGTAACGGACAAAGGGACCCTGCCAAGCTAGTGCAAAGACGCTGTCAACCTCCGAGGCAAGCTCGGGGGCGGTGTGTGCGTTTGGTGATAGACGGTTGGCTGTGATGTGGAGCGTGAAAGTGCTTCAGAGTCTTACTCAAAATGATGGGCGCACGGAGCGCATGTTGGCCGGAGCGACAACGGAGCGGCTCGGCGATTTCAGCGTTCCATGTCTTCCCGCCAACCACGCCACTGGGTCAAGGGCGAAGCCCTTGTCAGGCGAACTCTGTCGGTATTGCCACCGCTGCTGCTGTTGTTGAGGTGGTGGATTGTTCCAGCATTCTGGCGGCTTGCAGCATGGCCGTTTCCTGAAACGCGGCGGCCTGCAGTTGTATTCCGATGGGCAGACCGGACGACGTGAAGCCGCAGGGAATAGAAATTCCCGGTATCCCGGCCAGGTTGGCGCTAATCGTATAGATGTCGCTTAAATACATGGCCAGCGGGTCGTTCATCTTTTCGCCCAGCTTGAAGGCGGCGGAAGGAGCCACAGGGCCGGCAATGACATCAACATCTGCAAAGGCGGCGTCATAGTCTTCTCGAATACGTCGCCGCACCTTCAACGCTTTCAGGTAATACGCGTCGTAGTATCCGGCAGACAGGGCGTATGTTCCCAGCATGATGCGACGCTTCACTTCGGGGCCAAAGCCTTCACCGCGACTTAGGCAATACAGATCCGTCAAGCTGTGTTTGCTGCTGTCGAAGCTTTCGGAACGATAGCCATAATGAATGCCGTCATAGCGAGCCAGGTTGCTGGACGCTTCGCTGGGGGCGATCAGGTAATAAGTGGCTACGCTGTATTTGGCGTGAGGCAGTGCCACAGTTTTTACGGTGGCTCCCAGAGCTTCCAGGTTTGCAACGGCTTTGCGAACAGCGGAATTCACTTCTTCGTTCAGTCCGTCGCGATAATGTTCGTCGACGATGCCGACCTTTAAGCCAGCCAATGGTTGATTAACGCTGCCCATGTAATCGGGCACGGTTTCGTTGACGGAAGTTGAATCTCGATCGTCGTGTCCAGCGATGGCCTGCAGCAGCAGGGTGGCCCCAAAAACGTCTTTTGCAAAGGGGCCGATTTGATCCAGTGAACTGGCAAACGCGACAAGTCCGAATCGGGAAACTCGCCCATACGTCGGCTTCATGCCCACTACGCCGCAAAACGAAGCTGGCTGACGAATGGAACCTCCCGTATCAGAACCCAACGCCAACGGAACCAGCCCGGCAGCAACGGCTGCGGCGGAACCTCCCGAGGATCCGCCGGGAGAATGTTCTGTGTTCCATGGATTGCGAGTGACGCCCGCAGCAGACGTTTCCGTCGATGACCCCATCGCGAATTCGTCCATGTTCAGCTTGCCAACGATGACGCCGTCGGCCGCGTTGATTTTTTCGACAACCGTGGCATCGTAAGGTGGCTTAAAGTTGTTCAGCATGCGGCTGCCGCAGGTGGTGGTGATTCCGACCTGGCACATGTTGTCTTTAATGCCGATCGGCAGACCTTCCAGCAAGCCCACGGTTTGCCCGGAGGAGCGTTTGGCATCGACGGCATCGGCTTGTGCCAGAGCGGACGAGGCGTCAACGCTGACAAACGCATTTAGCTGCGGGTTGAATTTTTCAATGCGTTGCAGGCATTGTTCTGTAAGCTGTCGGCTGGTAACGCTGCCCGTTTGCAGAGCTTCCACAAGAGCGGAAGTGCTAAGCTGGTGGTGTTCAGAAGTCATAGGACTGATGTTCTTTTGTTTCGATTTTCGTTAAGGACCGAGACGCGATTGCGAGAGTTTTGTGGTTTTGGCTGAACAGCGCCAGTCGCAATGAACCGCAGGGCGTTGGCCCGTTTTTTTCGTTTTCTGCGCTAACCGTGGCTGAAGCCCTGCGGCTGATGTGGGTACAGAAATAATGCCCCTTCATTGAACCTGGCGCTGTCCAGTTAGAGTCTTACTCAAAAAAGTCGCACGCACGGTGCGCAAATCTTTTCACGTAGCGACAACGTAGCGGCTCGGCGATTTGAACGTTCCACGTCTTGCCGCCATCCACGCCAATGGGTCAAGGGCGAAGCCCTTGTTAGGCGTCTTTCTGTTCCAGAATCTGAGGGACCTGAAAGAAACGTCCATCCGTTTTGGGGGCGTTTGCGAGGGCATCCGTCGTTGGCAATGATGGTTGTCGCACGTCTTCTCGAAACACGTTCGACAGTTCCACGGCGTGCGGCATCGGTTGAACGCCGTCTAAATCGACTTCGTCCAGCACCTTCACGTAGCCCAGAATCTGAGTCAGCTGTTCGCCGTAAGTTGTTAGCTCTGATTCATTTAGCGAAAGTCTGGCCAGCGAAGCGACCTTTCGGACTTCTTCAATTTCCATAATCTGTACCAATACTATTTATGATTCTGAAAGTCTTCTGCAGCTTCAGCGAGCCTGCCGATGTGCAGGCAGGCCGAAGCGACGTTTCTAATGAGCTTGTGGCCGAGAGACAGAACATCGGCGGGGTTCGCTGTCGTTCACAGGACAATTGGTTTTGAATATAATCGAAACGATTGGCTGCAATTTACGGGCAAACCTTTAATCGCTTCAGACGTGTTTGGCGGCAAAGTTTCTCAGGACGCCGTCAGATATCAAGCGGTTGACGTCTTGCGCCGCGGAATTCCCGGTCTCCATATGAGAAATATGAGTTAAAAGGCGAATTGGCTCTAAACGCTCGACGACATGGTTTGTTAGTATCCCTCGCTTCTTATAAGCCGGACGGAACGGTCTGCGGCCCTCATTGGCCGCCCTTTCCCGGCATCACCGATCGGACCCTGTCATGTCCACTGCGACACCGCCCACTCAAAATTCCAGCGAAAACGTTATGCGCCGCGACGATATTCGTAACATCGCCATTATTGCCCACGTCGACCATGGCAAGACTTCCCTTGTTGACTGCCTGATTAAGCAAAGCGGTATGTACCGCGACAACCAGAAGATGCAAACCTGCGTTCTGGACAGCAACGACCAGGAACGAGAACGCGGAATCACCATTTTGGCGAAGAACATCGCCATGATGTATAAAGACGTGCGAATTAACATTATCGACACGCCTGGGCATAGTGACTTCGGCGGCGAAGTTGAACGCGTGCTGAAAATGGCCGATGGTGCGTTGCTGCTGGTCGATGCCTTTGAAGGGCCTCGCCCGCAAACTCGCTTTGTACTACAGAAGGCGTTGGAAAACGGCCTGGCACTGATGGTTGTCATCAACAAGATTGACCGCCAGGACTGCCGTCCGGACGAAGTACTGTCTCAAACCTTCGACCTTTTGGTTGAACTGGGTGCAGACGACGCAACTCTGGACTTCCCATACATTTTCACCAGTGCTCGCGACGGTTACGCGACTCACGATCCAACAAACCTTGGCGGAGACATTTGTCCGCTGCTGGATATGGTTCTGGACAAGATTCCAGGCCCGATTGTTCGTCCGACAGAACCTCTGCAGTTTATGGTCACGTCTTTGGCGTGGTCTAAGTACGTCGGCAAAATTGCCACCGGTCGTATTGCGGCTGGCAAAGTGCGCACTGGTCAGCAGGTTGTGCTGATGAAAAAAGACGGTTCCAATGTGAAGTGCAAGGTTGACCAGGTTCAGCTGTTCGACAACCTTGGACGAACCGACGCCGCAGAAGCCGCCGCTGGAGACGTTGTTGCGTTGATTGGTCTGGACGATCCGGAAATTGGCGACACTGTTGCTGACGTGGATAAACCAGTCGCTTTGCCGCGAGTCGAAGTGGACGAGCCGACGCTGTCCATGAAGTTTACGATTAACAGTTCACCACTGGCTGGCCAGCACGGCAAGTACGTCACCAGCCGCAATTTGCGAGAACGGCTGTTTAGAGAACTGCAGTCGAACGTTGCGTTGCGAATTGAAGAAACCGAAGACAAAGAATCGTTCAAGGTTTCTGGTCGAGGCATCCTGCATCTGGCCGTACTGATTGAATCGATGCGACGCGAAAGTTTCGAACTTTCGGTTGGTAAACCAGAAGTCATCATCAAAGAGATCGATGGTCAGAAGTGCGAACCATACGAATTGCTGGTTGTTGACGTGCCCACCGCAGACGTTGGTCCAGTAATGGAACTGGTCGGAAATCGTCGAGCTCAAACTTTGGAAATGACGGCTACCGGCACCGGCATGACTCACCTGGAATTCAGTATTCCAGCTCGAGGACTGATTGGCCTGCGTACTCGCATGTTAAACGCAACTCGCGGCGAAGCCATTATGCATCACCGCTTTAATGAATACCGACCAATGGAAGGCGACATTCCTGCTCGCCAGAACGGCGTGTTGGTTTCTCAGGTTAGCGGCAAGATTGTCGGCTATGCTTTGTGGAAGCTGCAGGAACGAGCGGAAATGTTCGTGAAGCATGGCGAAGACGTTTACGAAGGCATGATCATTGGCGAAAACGCTCGCGAAAATGACATGGTCGTCAATCCGATTCGCGAAAAGAAGCTGACCAACGTGCGATCGTCTGGTGCTGACGATGCCATCGTGATGCGACCACCTCGCGAAATGACACTGGAAGCCGCTCTGGAATACATCGAATGGGACGAATACGTGGAAATCACTCCGCAAATCATTCGTCTTCGTAAGACTTTCCTGACCGAAAACGAACGCAAGCGATTTGCTCGTAAATAGGCCACCGTGCTGAATTGGAACTCCAGAAAGCCGCCATTTATGGGCGGCTTTCTGCGTTTCAGGCACATGGAACCTGCCCAGCGCCGTGAAGGATCTTTGAGCTGAAAACCAATGAGTTAAAGCGAGACATTGCAGTCTGGAGTTTGGGTGCGTTAAAGTCACGAAGTGACGGTAGGTGATAGCCACGGGCGCGAGCCCGTGGAACAGCATTCGACAGTCGTTTTCAGTCCTGAAGGGACGACAGGCAGCAACGCGAAATGATACGCCTGTCGTCCCTTCGGGACTGAAACGCATTCGGCATGATTGCCTCTTCTCCATTTCAATCAGTGTTTTTGCTTTTCAAAATCCTTCATGGCACATGGAACCTGCCGTAGTGGATCTTGTTAAAGATCCCATTGATAACGGATCTGATGGAACCGGATCTTTAACAAGATTCACTACGGCAATTTTTAAGGTACTAAAGTCGATGTAAGCCGTTCGACTGTCTTACACTGTTCCCGCAAGTGTCTGAAAGTCGTCCCCATCATGATGAGCGGACAGTGATCGCCTGTTGCCCGCACCGACAACGGAGCGTCTCGGCGATTAACGCGTTCGACGTTTTGCTGCGTGCCACGCCACCGGGGGCAAGGGCGGAGTCCTTGGGAGGGCAAGTGAAGAGAAATCGGTATGTCGCAACCAGATGTCATTCTTGTCGGTGCCAGTGTCCGCAGTCTTGCAGAATCCGCGATACGAGACGGCCTGCGTCCGGCTTGTGTGGATATGTTCGTAGACGCCGATCTGGTGGCAGTAATTGGCCTGAACAATGCCACAGAAAATTCGCATCAGCTTGTGCGAATGCAGTCGTTTGATGAGTTGCCATCATTGTTAAGCCGATTTGATGGAAATGTGCCGATCGTGATTTGTGGTGGTCTGGAAAATCATCCTCACGTGCTGGAACAGCTGTTCGCAAGGCACACTGTGGCATCGCCTAAGATGGGTGCCATAAGTGCTGTGCGAGATCCCCGGATGCTGTTTCCGGCGTTAAGAAGTGCTGGCTGCAGTGTTCCGGCTTGGCATCGTCTTGCCGATTGGACAGCCGCAAATGGGGCCACCCATCAATTGCATGGGCAGCAGCAGTCGGGCGACAACATACAACAGTCAAAGCAAAGGTGGCTGCTAAAGAACGTTCGTTCGTCGGGTGGAATGAGCGTGTCGTGGTTGGATGAAGCGGCTGGCGAGCTGCTGAGTGATCAACCTGGAGAATCAGCCGATTTCATTGTGCAGGAATACATCGAAGGCGTCCCAATATCGGCCACGTTTTTGCGAGATCCATCAGGCCATGCGATTGCGGCGGCTGATTTCGGCGAAGTGGCTCACAGCCAGGTGGCTGGCCCTGAAACAGGCTTCAGCTCAAATGGGAATTCCGACACAATCCTGCTGGGAGCGTCGTTGCAGCTTTCTGGCCAGCCGCAACTGAACGCCATCGGTTTCCAGTTCTGCGGGAGCGCCGGGCCGGTGCAACTTGCTCCGAACCTGAAGCGGCAGGTGATGAAGGCCGGAATGGTTGTGGCAAAGTTCAGTGGGCTAACGGGGATTTTCGGAATCGACTTCATCGTTCGAGACGGGATCGCGTGGCTGTTGGAAGTGAATCCTCGCATTACGGCGTCGCACGAACTGCATGAATCTTCGAGCCGATTTCCCTGCGGACAGGTGTCCCTGCAATTGGCCTGTTTTGGAGCGAGTGTTTCCAGCACCCACGACGTTCTGCCAGCGGAACGCCGCTGTGATGCGAGCGAACCGACGCCGAAATTCCGTGAGTCCCTGGCTGTTCCAACGGTTCTCGGTGGCGACAGGTCGGCAGCGAAGTCGACATTCAAAGAAAATACTTTTCGTTTTGTTGTGTATTCAGAATGTGATTTCCACGTCGATTCTCGGCTGGAATCTCAGTTATTGGCCGCTTGCCGGGCATCTGGACGCTCCTCGCCCGTTCGTCGTGCCTGGTTGGCAGATATTCCGTCAGCGGGCTCAATTGTCAAAAAACATTGGCCTTTCTGTTCAATCTACGTCCGGTCGAGGGGCTCGCACGCGATTTCAGACCTCCAGACACTGCTGAATATACTGCCAATCGCCCTTCCGCAGCTGTCCGGCGCATTCCTGTTAAGAACTCAACGCCAAATCGACGACCTAGAGTCTGGGCAAAATTTAAGTAACTGCTAGCCCATTCAGGCTCGTCAGGAATGGCAAATTTGCTAAGAATGCTGATCATAGTGTAGGTGACGAGTCTTCCTTTATGTCACACTTCGCAAACGCAGATGTGTTTTGCAAAGATCTGAGTAAAGAAGTTACGGTGTTTGCTGCGGCAACTTCGGGCTTTTAAGAAGACTTTGACGAGCTCGTGTTGAGCTCATCTAAATTCAACATCGAATTCAACAGGAGTGACTAAGGTAGATCGATGAGTAAGGGCAAGTCGACCGACATTCAGATTCTGGATGTCAAAATTGATTTCGAACCAGTGTCCTTTCGGGCGCCACTCAAGTTCGGAGGACGCGTCGTTGATCACACCTACCTGATTAACGCAGCCGTTAAGGTTGAAACCAGAAACGGGCATCACGCCACCGGATACGGCAGCATGCCGGTCGGTAATGTGTGGGCCTGGCCGTCAGAAGCTGTTGAACCGGCTCAGACGGAAATGGCCATGAAAGCCTACGCCGAAAAGTTTGGCGAACTGTTTTCCAGCTACCCTGAATACGCACACCCTGTTGAAATTCAGTTCAACGTTGGTGCGGAATTCTTCCATCAGGCGAAGAAGGTTGCTGATAAAGTTGGAGTCAGCGAAACGCTGCCGCCACTGGCTCAGTTGGTCGCCACCAGTGCTATCGATGCCGCCTTGCACGACGCTTATGGACGTGTTCACAAGACAAACAGCTTCAATCTGTTGTCTGCTGAATACTGCAATCAAGATCTGTCTAACTTTCTTGACGAACAGTTTGCTGGCGAATATCTGGACCAGTACACCCTTCGTCAGCCAACGGCAACTCTGCCACTGTACCACCTTGTTGGGGCAATGGACCCTTTAACAGATGGCGACGTAACCGATCGCCCCGACGACGGTTTGCCCGTCACTTTGACCGAATGGGTTGCCGCAGACGGGTTGACTCACCTGAAGATCAAGCTTTCCGGCGACGATCTTCAATGGGACATCGATCGAGTTCTTGCCACAGAAAAAGTCGTTGCGGCAGCTCAGGCGGCTCGTGGCTGCACAGAGTGGTTTTACAGCTGCGACTTCAACGAAAAATGCGAATCTGCAGACTACGTGATTGAGTTCCTGAAGAAGGTGAAGTCGGCTTCTGAAGCGGCTTACGATCGCATTCAGTATATTGAACAGCCAACCAGTCGCGACCTGGAAGCAGCTTCGGCAGCGAAGATGCACAAGGTGGCCGAACTGAAGCCGGTTGTTATCGACGAAGCACTTGTCGATTACGAAGCACTGTTGAAGTGCCGAGAACTGGGGTATTCTGGTGTCGCGTTGAAAGCCTGCAAAGGTATTACCGAATCTCTGTTTGCAGCCGCTGCGGCTCAGAAGTTCGGCATGTTTCTGTGCGTTCAGGACCTGACTTGTCCTGGTGGTTCATTCCTGCAGTCGTGCAGTCTGGCCGCCAGAATTCCAGGCATCACAGCCATCGAAGGCAATGCCAGACAGTATTGCCCCGGACCGAATGCTCGTTGGGCCAAGCGATATCCTGACATGTTCAAGATTACGTCGGGAACCGTGGGCACCGGAAAGCTGTCTGAATCTGGGCTTGGCTTCCACCTTCCCGAATGGACCATCACTGGTCTGGGTGAAGAATTGGAAGAATCAGCCAGTTCAACTCAGACGTCCGAAAAGTTCAAGAAGGTCGTCCGCGAAGAAAGCTGATGACGATGATGTCGTTCGTGTAGCGAACCATCAAAAATATACAAAACGCCCGACCACGAAACTGGTCGGGCGTTCTTGTTTACCGTTTGTTCGCCTGAAGTTGGTTCGCGTTGACTTAGGTGTTCAGTGCCGAGCGGCAGCAATGTAGCCATCACGCTCCGCCGTGGTGAGCCGCGCAGTGCCAGGTATCGTCAAGCGGAGTCGCGTGTTCGTACGTCTGGCTGTGGCTGGCTGTGTCGGTCGCCAATGTCCGGAGGAGCTGCCAACTGTTAACAGAGGTCACTCTGCGCCGCTCATCACGACGGAGCGTGATGGCTACTTTTCGGTCCAGGATGCTTAAAAAAACCGTTGGTTTTTGCCCATTTTTCCTGACGGAGCGAATCAGATGCGTACACGCGTCATTCCGATCAGGCGGTTCGGGACGTGTTTTTGGCGTGTTGCTGGCTGGATTCCCTTTCGCAATCGGTTTCAATGGAACGGAATCAAGGCACAAACGCAAATCGACAGTTTCCACTCTGGAGTTCGCTTTCGATGTGCCGTTATCATGCTTAGCTGTAAAGATGCGAGTTCATTGACGCAACACGTGGTTCAAAAGTCGTTTGCGCGGCCATTAAGGTGAATCGCCACTGTTTTTTGAATTGTATCCTTACTGAAGAAGGCTGGTCGTTCAGTCTTGTTGTTTCTCGGGCTCGCGCTGCGTGCCTTCGTTTTGATGCCCTTCACCAGCGTGTGGGGAAATGCAAACATGCAACGATTCTCTGCTATTGCCATTATCTGTCTCACATTTATGCTGCCAGCAGCGCATTCGGTTTCTTCTGCGGCAGACGTTCCGACGGCTGCCGACCTGCAACCGTTGGGGCTGGAACTGCGTTGGAACAGTCAAGCTGTTCTGGACGTTGGTCGGGATGTGGTGGCCTTTGTTACCAACGACGAAAACAACTTGTACGTGCAGTCGTCTGGCGGCATCCTGACGGTGTTCAACGCCGAAAATGGTCGTAAACTCTGGTCGGCTCAGATTGGCCGACTGAACGAGCCAGCGTCGTCGGCCATTTCCAACAAGAACCTGTTTGTTGTTGTTGTGGGCCCGGTTATCTACGGGTTCAACAAGTTTACGGGCGTTCCGGTTTTTGAGCAGCGATTGCCTAAACCACCATCGGCTAGTCCTGTCATCAATGAATCAACTTTGTTTGTGCCGGTTCTGGGGGGAGCGATTTACGCTTATTCCCTGGGCGTTCTGGAATACTCTTATCGCTACGGCAAGCTGCCTGATACAGAGGCTCGTCCGTTTTTGTGGCGTTACATTGGCAAAGAAGAAATCATTCGTCCTCCAGCGTTGGGCGAGAAAGCTCTGGCCTTCGCCACAGAAGCCGGCAACCTGATTTCGATAGCAACGCGAGGCACTACTCCTGGACGCACTGAGTTTCAGATGCAGCTAAGCTATCCTGCGTCTGCAGCGTTGGCGATTGCCGACAACAAGTCTTCGTCCAGCATTTTGATGCTTACCGAAGACAACCTTGCTTTCAGCGTTGACCTTTTAAAGGGAAGCACAGAATGGGTCTATCCAATGGGACGTCCCATGCGCGAAACGCCGATCGTTATTGGAGACGATGTTTATGTCGTCACCACAGAAGGCTCGCTGACACGACTGAATCGCAACAATTTCTCTCCCAACTGGGGGCGCCCTGTCGAAATCCCGCTGTTCAAGGCGCCAACGCTGATCGGCGTCGGTGTGGAAGATGTTGAAATTGATGCTCAGGTGAAGGACGATCTGGAACTGATCAGCAGCTCTGGAATTCTGGTCAAAGAAGTCGAAGCGAAAAGTCCTGGTTCACGCTGCGGCTTGATGCCTGGTGACATCATCGTCAGCCTTGATGACATTACCGTGGCGACAGTGAATGAACTGAAAGCCAGTTTGTTGGAACTTGCTCGGCGAGTTGAGCGACCGGTTCGAGTTATTCGTGATGGAAAAATTGTTACTTTGAAGCTGGTCATTCCTGTTCAGCAATGGGACGTTCAGGGAATTGACGGCGTTGCTGCGATTGGTCGCTTCAGCGTGTTTGGTATCGATGGCGCCAGACGTCTGGTGGCGTTTGATAAGTCAACGGCTGCCATCACAGGACGGACTTCAGTTGCTGACTATGGATTCCTGCATCACAATTATCTGACTGATCAGGTCTTTCTGGTTTCCAGCAGTGGTGAAATTGTTTGCCTGCGTGAAATTGGCCCAACCTTCCGCATGCCCGAAGTTTCCAGCGCCAGCAAGCATGCAAAAGTTGTAAAGCTGAACGTAAAAGCTGGTGACGTTACCGAAGAAACCGGCACGGCCATCTGTGACATTGAATTGCCGGACGGAACCGTTATTCCTTTGACGGCAAACCTGAAAGGGACCATCCGCCAGGTCTATGTCAGCGAAGGTCAGGCGATCGCAATTGATGATCCACTTGTGTTGATCGGCGACGATAAGTTTGCCACCTACTATCGCAATCCGGAACAACGACCAATTGACGTTGAACTGCTGGATCCGAACGACGTGCAGCCAACGGAACCGGAATAGCCGCCGTTGACCAGGCGATTGCGCCCACTGCTTCCGCTGAAGTTGTTGTCACCCATTCGCAACGTCCTCACGTTAGCGGCAATACAGAATTGAAATGATGAATACCCCCGCCGCACCAACCAATCGTATTCAGCAGATGACTGAAGGTCTGCCGGAATCTCCGTCTAAAGATGACGTCCTGAAAGCACTACACGCGACGCTTCTGGCAGAAAAAGACTATCACCGTCTGTTCGACGCCAAGCTGATTGCCGTACGAGTCGCTATGGAACTTCCGGTCACGCAACCAACGTCGCTGGAAAATGTCCCCGCAGGCAAGGAAGCTGCTTTTCGAGAAGCCTATATCAACGCGGCCAGAGAAGTTGGTCAGCTGTTTCTGGACGACGGAAAGCTCTCTGACGCGTGGGCGTATTTTCGAACAATCGGCGAACCGGAACCTGTGCGCAAAGCGATCGAAAGCGTTCGTATCCCGCGAGAACCGGACGAAGCCTTCGACGAAGTCATGAACCTGGCGTTGTACGAGGGAGCTCACATTACCAAGGGGCTGGAATTTTTGCTGAAGACGCACGGCACCTGCAACACGGTCACCGCGCTTAGCCAGTTGCAGCAACAGATGAGCCCCGCAGAACGTCGAACGTCTGCCGCCATGATGGTGCGAACAATCTACGACGATCTGCAGATGTCTGTGCGGCGCGAAGTCGAAACCAGAATGCCCGTGTTGGCACCCAACGCCAGCGTGGCCGAACTGATTAAAGGTCGCGATTGGCTGTTCGCCGAAGGCAACTATCACATTGACGTGTCGCACCTGCATTCAACCGTTGGTTTTGCCCGAGCACTCAATGCCGACGATCCCGAACTTCCGCTGGCCATCGAACTTTGCGATTACGGGCAAATGCTTTCGGCTCAATTGCAGTATCCCGCTGACGTGCCGTTCGACGAATATTATGTCGCTAACCGTCATTTTCTGAAAACGCTGTCCGGGCAGGATGTTGACACAGGCATTAACTACTTCATCAAGCGTTTGCAGGATGAACCCGATGCACCGGATCGACAGTTGATCGCTTTTGTGGTGTTGGACCTTGCTCAGCGTATCGGCCGCACCAAAGACGTGCTGCAGAAAACGGCAGAACACGTCAGCCGCATGGAAGACCCCAACGGCTTCTCGTTTTCAACGCTTTGCGTAGACCTGAAACTGACCGAAGAACTGGAAGCCGCGGCTCGCCAAAACGATGACGTGCTGGCCTTCGCCATCGCCAGGCTGGCTGTTTGAAAAGCGGCGCGTGTCATCTTGCTGGTGGTGCTGCTGCCCGTTTGCTTTCCATAAGTGATTTGATTTCATGACTCGCTGGGTACAGAAAGAAGTGACTCTTCGGCAATACGCCCGCGGCTGCCATTTGGTAACGCGTGAAGTTGTCGCTCAAGTGCCTGAAATCGGTGAGTTTCAGGTCGGGCTGATGAACGTGTTCATCATGCACACGTCGGCATCGTTGACGCTTAACGAAAATGCGGACCCAGACGTGCTGGTCGACATGAACATGGCCATGAACCGACTTGTTCCGGAATCGTGGCCATACGTGCATACCTGCGAAGGTCCGGACGATATGCCCGCTCATATCAAAGCGTCGCTCACGGATTCATCGCTGACCATTCCAATTGGCAACGGAAAACTGCTCACAGGTACCTGGCAGGGGATCTACCTTTGCGAACACAGAAACCATGGCGGTCGTCGCCGACTGATTGTTACGATTCAAGGCGAATGACGGCCCGCATTTCTTGGCAGCGACAACGGAGCGGCTCGGCGATTAAGATGTTCCACCTTAATCCACGTTCCACGCCACCGGGGCAGGGGCGAAGCCCTTGGTCAGACATCAACCAACGAAAACTTATGGCGAAACTGTACTTCTATTATTCTGCGATGAATGCCGGTAAGTCCACCAACTTGCTGCAGGCCGCGTACAACTACAAAGAACGAGGCCTCAAGCCGTTGCTGCTGACACCTCAACTGGACACTCGCAGCGGCGTGGGCAAAATCGGTTCACGCATTGGCCTTGCGGCAGACGCGATCGCGTTTTCGCAAACCGAATCGTTGTACGAAATCTGTCGTAAAGAACACGCTGGCAACGAAGTTTCCTGCGTGTTTGTGGACGAAGCTCAGTTTCTAACGCGGCAACAGGTTTACGAACTGGGTGATGTTGCCGATCGTTTGGGAATACCCGTTCTGACGTATGGTTTAAGGACAGACTTTCAAGGCAACCTGTTTGAAGGCAGTTTGCATCTTCTGGCGTGGGCCGACGTATTGACGGAAATCAAAACTATCTGCCATTGCGGCCGCAAAGCATCGATGGTGTTAAGAATCGATTCGTTGGGCCGCCCGATCCGCAGTGGCGAACAAATCAAAGTTGGCGGCAACGAAAGCTATGTTTCCGTGTGTCGCTTACACTTCAAATCGGGCCTTTCCGAAAAGGACCAACCTGAATTGCCGTTTGCAGATTAGCCGATTTTTTCGACTGCTTAGCTTCCTCGCGACCTCGAACGTTAGTCCCATGGGCCCCGCAGCTTCACATCCAGCAGCTGCTTCGATTGTGATCAGTCGTTCGCTTGTCGATAGACGTCCATCCTGACAAAATTACGGCCCACCGCTGTTTCTTTTTATCACGTCAGGTCCCCGTTTTCATGTCGGACGCCGCTACAGACACACTTGCCGATCAATCGTTTCAGGCAGGCCTGCAAATCGCTGCTCGCATTCGATCGCACGTGCTGGAACCTCTGAAGTCAGACTTCGTGGGTAAAGATGAAGTGATCGACCTGCTGGGAGTCTGCCTGGTTTCTGGTGAAAATCTGTTTCTTCTGGGGCCACCCGGCACTGCCAAAAGTGCGATCGTCCGAGGTCTCGCGGCTCGCCTGGATGGGCGTTATTTCGACTATTTGTTGACTCGGTTTACGGAGCCCAGCGAACTGTTCGGACCATTCGATATCCGAAAACTTCGCGACGGCGAACTGCTCACAAACACAGAAGGCATGCTGCCCGAAGGCGAAATCGTTTTTCTGGATGAACTACTGAACGCCAACAGTGCGATTCTGAACAGCTTGCTGATGGCATTGAACGAAAAGGTTTTTCGGCGAGGACGAGAGACTCGCAATTTAGGCTTTGTGCTGACCGTGGGAGCCAGCAACAGACTTCCGGAAGACGAAGCACTGACGGCTTTGTTTGACCGCTTTCTGCTGCGAGTGCAATCCAACAACGTACCGGACGAACAGCTTGCCAACGTGCTGCAAGCCGGATGGCACCTACAGGCGAAAGGACAATCGGGCGAAGTTCCTGATCGAGTAATCTCGGTTGATGAAGTGCGGCAACTGCAAAGCTGCATTGCGAAAGTCGACGTCAGTGGTACTCGAAATGACTATGTGAACCTGATTCACAGGTTAAGACATGCCGGTATCGACGTGTCCGATCGGCGAGCCGTACGAGTCCAGCGCCTGGCGGCTGCCAGCGCTTTAATGTGTGGGCGTAGTTACACCGACGTTTCTGATTTGTGGGTGTTGCGATACATTTGGGACACTTTGGAGCAGGTGGAAGTGCTGGCCAATATTGTTGACGAAGTCGTCAGCCGAACGTCCGATTCTTCAGAGGATTCGCCAACGATCGCAATTCACCCCAGAGCAGCCGGAGCTGACGCTCCCAACGCGGAAGACCTGTCTCGAGATCTTAGCCAACTGGAAAGCCAGATCGCATCAGCAGCGAATGATAAAGCGAAACGCTCGTGGATCGCCGATCGCCTCAGCATTCTGGCGTCACGCTGCGAATGGGTGGCCAACGAAGAATCTCGGACGTTTCTGCGAGACCGAATTCAGCAGCTGATGACTCAGCTTAACAACACCGGCGAAGCAGTTTCATGACCAGCCCCTGGGCGTTGAAAATCGCCAACAGCCACGTTCAACGAGCAACCAAAGTTCGCACGTTGGCAGGCATAATGGCAGCATATGACGGCGAGCATCTTTGGCTGAAAGGTGAAAGTCGCGATGCCGCAACGTCCGTACTGCTGGCATCCATAGCGGATGGCCCGGTGTTCGATGTTCTGGCTCCGAACTTGTTGGTTCCATCCGGCGACGCTGTCCCGACGGAAACGCTGCCCGATCTAAGCTGGCAGCCTTTACGCGATCTGGTGCAACTTTCGCTACCAAACGCCGCTGTTCCGTTCGGCAGAATCCGCAAGGCACGTTTGCAGCTGGTGCGATCAGAGACAGTGCGGCCCGCTGAAGTGTTGATTTGTGAACGATCATCATTTGTTTCGTGGGCCGGTACCGCCGCTGAAATTAGATTGCACGCCTGTCGGTTCGCCGTTCAAAGATCTGGCAGGCCCGATGAAACCACTATGGTTGTGGTAAAAGGCAATCCGCTTCCCGCCATTGCCGGTCGCCTGTTTTGGCTATCGGGTAACGTAGCGATCCCGTTGGGATTTGAATGGAGCCCCGCCGTTGATGAAGCTACCGTCCGTGATGTGCTGCTGCGAAGCCGCGAAGACGCAAAGCGATCAACTTTGGTTATCTGGCAAGCACCTTCGAAAGATCACCCAACCGGTTGTCTGGATTTCGTCGCCGAAACTGACTTCGTCTTAGCTTCCAGAACCAACGTACGGGCCTCCAGCGGCGGCAAGCAGTTCTAGTTCTGATGCGGTGCCTCCAACACGCCAGCCCGGCCCAGTCCGCGCCGCCCCGGAGGCAAGCTCAGGCGGCGGTTTCAGCGGACGGAGGCGGCTATGGCTGTTCGACGTTTTGATTGGCTGAATGCTTTGAAAAATAGCGGTTATCTTTGACCCAATCGTTGTGTGTATAGATCAACGTCGACGAATCTGTTTCCTGAATTTCAATGCGATCCAGCGTGAAGCCCATTTCCACAATTTCGCTGAACATCACCCACGCCAGGTTTTCGACGCTGGTCGGTCCGTCCAGGACTTTCATGCGAAAGCGTTCGCCTGTGCGAGCTGTATGATCCAGAAGTGTCTGGTACAACGGATCGTGGCCGTTAATGAGTAAACCGTGGTCGAAGTTTTCTTTCAGGTACGGTTCAATCTTGGCGTCGAAGTCGCCGAACAGCGTGCTGATGTCGCCTTCTCGTTCCACCTCAAAATGAATACGCAGACCGTACCGATGCCCGTGAAGATTGCTGCACTTGTCGTGCAGTGTTTCGTTGCGATGGGCGGCGTAAAATTTATATTGTTTCTGGATAATCATGGGGTTGATGCTTCAGTTTTAATAAGCGTTTCAGAACACTGAAACTTTCAAAAACACACAAATGCCACGTGCCGTGTCATCTGTTTCTGTCTATTGTTTATACCTGTGGCATTGATGGCTGAATAACACTCAATTATACCAAAGACTCGAAAATGTAGTGGTCACGATATTCGACACAATCGTTACCTAAGAAAAATCTTCTGCATATTGCCGATTGTGCCACTGCAGCCGCTGAAGTAACGCAGCGATCCTGCCGTTGGAACGATTATCTCTTTATCAGGCAGAATCTGCCACATACTCAGACTTCTACTAGACGATTTCCCACACAATGTTGTGCTCAGACAAACTCAGAATCGTCCTTGCCGCTTCAGAGGCCGTCCCGTTTTCCAAGACAGGCGGGCTGGCGGATGTCTCCACGGCGCTGGCGAAAGCGCTGGACGCCATGGGGCACGATGTCACGTTGATCGTTCCGGATTACCGAGTTCTTCGGTTGGCACGTCAGGAATATCTGCCGGTCGTATCCGACACCGGGTTGCGATTTGGCATTTCCATTGGTGGAAAATACGTCACGGCCGGAGTTAACTGGACGGCGTTGCCAAACACGGGCGTGAAGGTTCTGTTGATCTGCCAAACGGATTATTTCGACCGGCCTCAGTTGTATATGGAGGCAGGTGAAGGCTATCTCGACAACTGCGAACGCTATTGTTTTTTCAGCCGCGCTGTGCTGACCATCTGTCAGCAAATGGTGCTGCGGCCCGACATCGTTCACTGCAACGATTGGCAAACCGGATTAATTCCCGCGTTACTGCACAGCGTCTACGCCGGGCGACCTGGCTTCGAAAATGCGGCGTCGGTAATGACGTTGCACAACATGGCCTATCAGGGACGCTTCTGGCATCTTGACATGCCGCTGACCGGGTTGGATTGGAAGTACTTCAATCTGAATCACATGGAAATGTACGGCGACGTGAACCTGTTGAAAACGGGAATTGCGTTCTCCGATCAAATCACCACGGTGAGCCCCACCTATGCCAACGAAATTTGCACACGTGAAGGCGGCGAAGGACTGGACGGACTGCTTGGCTATCGACGCGGCGATCTTACGGGAATTCTAAACGGCATTGACGACGATATCTGGGATCCAAACTCAGATCCTCTTATTCCGGCTCACTATTCGGTTACCAATATAGACGCCGGAAAGCCGGCCTGTAAAGCTCGCTTGCAGGAACGCCTGGGACTGCCCAGCCGCAACGACATACCGGTGTTTGGCATGGTGTCTCGCATGTCAGACCAGAAAGGTTTCGACCTGCTGGCATCATGTGCGTCGCGACTTTTGGCGCACGACATTCAGATGGTGTTCTTAGGCACGGGAGAACCTCGCTACGAAAGTTATCTCAAACACCTTGCGGCTCACCACCCTGCAAAGGTGGCCATTTACGTTGGGTTTGATGAATCACTGGCTCACCAGATTGAAGCGGGCTCAGACGCATTTTTGATGCCCAGCCGCTTTGAACCATGTGGCCTGAATCAGATGTACAGCCTGCGTTACGGCACGCTGCCGATTGTCCGCAAGGTAGGTGGTCTGGCCGATTCTGTGGTTGATACAAATGCCGTGACACTGGCCACGAACACGGCCACGGGCTTTGTGTTTGACAGCTATGATTCCAACGCGTTAGCGGAAACGGTGGAGCGAGCGATCGACCTTTACAGTGAGCCCGACCAATGGCGACGAGTGATGACGAACGGCATGTCGATCGACTGGTCGTGGCAGAATAGCGCGAAAAACTATATCGACGTGTATCGCAAAGCTCTGGAACGCCGCTTCGACAGAACCAGCGACGGTCGCGAATAGACGCGTCATCCGCGGATTGAAAGTGGCAGAGTCCGCTTTTCCGACGCTGGATATTCAGAGCAACGGTTGGTCATTTTAACAAGCTGAATGTGTTGCATTTCATCACGGCGGAGCATGACGGCTACTATTCTTTGCTGATGCTCTGCAGCGATTCAGCCGACTCGTTCCAGGGCGCTTAGCGGCATGTAGAACTTCAAATAGTGGATGCCGTCGGAATAACGCATGCCTTTGGGGTGAGCCACCAGGACTGTCGCTCGCTTGGTGACCCTGTTGACGATGCCTTCAAACCGCTGGCCTTCAAAGTGAAAGCGAACTCGCGATCCCGTGCGAATGCCGTACTTCTGATCTGCCAGAACGCTGGGAGTCATCAGTTCGTGGCGATGATCTGTATGGCCAAACAGTCGAGACGCGATATTCTGAAAGCGGTGCAGCGAGCAGCTGGAATCCAGCCACACCAGCATTTCAATCAGGTGCACAATTTCGTGTTCCATAATTCGCATCAGACCATCCAGACGCGAATCGCATTCCAGCCCGGTCACAACGACGTTTTCTTCCGGGGCGTTAAACGACTGAAACATCAACGGCGTGGAAATTGCAATTTCGTATTTCGGCAACACGTTGGGTTGCGGGTAAATCCAGCGAGTCGTTTTGCCTCCGGCACTTGTCATGCGTTTTGACAGTCGGAACGAAATCTGTTTCGGGTTCAGACTGCGATGCAGCAGCCCTTTGAAAAAGGTTTCGTCGTACAGTTCGTACAGCAGTTGCAGATCGTCCGGATGGAAGCGAGAAAAATTCGGTTCGTT
Organism: uncultured Planctomycetaceae bacterium; assembly: GCA_937916515.1. GTDB lineage: Bacteria > Planctomycetota > Planctomycetia > Planctomycetales > Planctomycetaceae > Fuerstiella. The sequence goes on from CALFSX010000138.1 coordinate 22,813, forward strand.
CAAATACGGAGACGTCGCAAAGACATGTTCGGCAATCATTGATACGCGACGCTGCCGTTCACCCGGGCTAACGCGATCTTCTCTCACAAGTGCTTCTAATTGCTTGAGTCCTGTCATGTGAAAAATATAGCAAAACGAATTCCAACTCTGGAATAGCCAGCCAGGCCTTCCTTAGAAAGAAATGCGGTGAAGTTATCTGCCTGAATCGCGTGTGCTGCCGCCATTGCATCGAAGCATTCAGCCAACAGGCTATTCCAGACAGGGTTCGCGCTGTTCCGGCACGCGTCGCACGCTCGATGCGGCCCACATCACGCTTTGCGATTCGGCAACGGGTTGCGAAATACTGCCAGGACGCGTAATTTAGCGTTCTGGCATTTACCGTCCCAAACTTCAATTCAGGGTTAAATGATGATTCGAACTGTTACTTTCTGTTTGCTGGCCATCGCAGCTTGCATGCCGTATTTGCGTGCCGCTGATTCACTGAAGGGGTCTCGCCCCAACATCATTCTGGTGATTACAGACGATCAGGGTTACGGTCCCGTTGGGCGTCACGGGCACCCCTGGCTGAAGACGCCGAACATGGACGAACTGTACGACGCCAGCACGCGGTTCACTCGCTTTCTGGTGGCTCCCACGTGCGCTCCCACTCGATCTGCGTTGATGACCGGACGACATCCGATGCAGAACGGGGTCACTCATACGATTCTGGAACGAGAACGAATGACGCTGGACGCTTTCATTCTGCCGCAGATGTTAAAGACCGTCGGCTATACGTCCGGAATTTTCGGGAAGTGGCATCTGGGCGACGAAGAAGAATACCAACCTCACACACGCGGCTTTGACGAAGCGTTTATTCATGGAGCAGGGGGCATCGGCCAGGCCTACGCCTGCAGTTGTGCGGACGCTCCCGACAATAAGTACTTCGATCCGGCAATTCGTCACAACGGCAAGTTCGTGAAGACTCACGGATTCTGCACAGACGTCTTCTTCACCGCTGCATTGGGATGGATTAAAGAAAAGCACGAAGCCAAAGAACCGTTCTTCGCGTACATCAGCACGAACGCTCCTCACGGCCCGTTTATTGCTCCCCCTGCAAGCCGCAAACGATTTGAAGACATGGGCTTTGAATCTCAAACGGCTGGTTTCTACGGCATGATCGAGAACATCGACGACAACATGGGGCGTCTGATGTTGAAGCTTGACGAATGGAACATGCAGGAAAACACCATGGTGATCTTTATGTCAGACAATGGCATGACGGGTGGCGGTTCCGGCCGACAAGGCAAGGCGCTGGGCAAAACAGCCGACGGCAAAGAACTGCAACTGTACAACGCCAACATGAAGGGGCTGAAAGGCAGCAGCGACGAAGGCGGTGTGCGAGTTCCCTTTTTTGTGAGATGGAATGGCAAAGTGAACGCTGGCAAAGATGTTGATCGGATCGCCGCTCATATCGACCTGTATCCCACGTTGGCGTCATTAACGGGAGCCAGCCTTCCGGAAGGCCAGGTTTCCGGGCGAGACCTTGTTCCGCTCATTGAAAACCCCAATGCCGACTGGGAAGACCGGTTCCTGTTTACTCACCAGGGACGCTGGAAAACGGGAGTCAACCCGGACAATGATCAGTGGAAGCACTTTGCTGTTCGCAATCAGAAGTACCGATTTGTCGATAACAACGCTTTGTTCGACATGGAAGCTGATCCTTCACAGAAAAACAACGTAATTGAACAGCATCCGGAAATCGTTAAACAAATGAAAGCCGCGTATGAATCATGGTGGAAGGTAACCCGGCCCATGATGGTCAACGAATCGGCTCCTATGTCACCGGTTCGCCCCTTCCACGTTCTGTTTGAAGAACAACAGAAGAACGGCGGAATTCCCGATTGGCAGGCGCCGAATCTTTAGACACGGCACGTTGTTGACCGTTATGGCCGGGTTCCCTTTGTGATGTCGCTCAGCTGTAACAATGTGGATTTAATAAGCGTCCGGTTTGCCGAATAACTTCGGTGAACCGGACGCTATTGTCTTTGCAAATACCGTTGATCGAGCAGTCAAAAACGGAAGTGCGGGTGCCATGCCCTCGCTTGCGTGGGCATGCGCTCCGGAAGGGGAATATTTTAGCCACAGATGAACCACAGATTTGCACAGATGGTGTGATGGCATGAAAGCAGGCCTGCTATGTCGTCTACTTGTGATCTGTGAACATCAGTGGTTCATCTGTGGCTTTAAAACTCACCATTGCCTGCTCGCTATTTCTGGCGACAATTCGTGACGCGCAGGCAACGCAACCGCGACAACGCGATTTCGCTCGTGAACGGCGAAGTCTTTTCCGAGTGATCTTTTTAGCCACAGATGAAACACAGATTTGCACAGATGGCGTGATGGCATGAAAGCAGACCTGCTATGTCGTCTACTTGTGATCTGTGAACATCAGTGGTTCATCTGTGGCCTTAAAAATGACCGATGCCTGCGCGATCTTACGCGCTGGCATCGGAATCAAGTCAGATGACAGTTCAGTCAGTTCGCAAACAGAATGCGGTGCATTTTGGCAAGTTCTGCGGCTGGGATTTTGATGACTTTTCGATCGTATGTCATCAGTCCGTTGATCTCGCCTTCGACGTCGGTTGTTTGAGTGTAAACACCGGCGGCGATGCCCTGCCTGCGAAGATCGTTCAGCATGTTCAGGCTGGTTTTGTAGCGTTCCTGATATTCTGCGGAATCTTTCGGCAAGTCGCCATAGCCCCAGTTTCTGCGGTTGGCGTCCCACAGATGATTCTGCACCGGAAGCCCGTGGCCTCCGAATTCGCCCATCACTTTTACAAAACCATCAAAGCGTCCGTTGGCTCCCAGATGGAACGGGAATCGGGGATGAGGATAACTGTGTTCGTCAACCACATCGCCAACAGGCCAGAAGTTGCCTCCACTGGCTACGTTCACCAGGCGTGATGGATCGCGTTCGACCGTCCATTTGCCAACTTCCATGGTGCGATGTTGGCCCCACGCTTCGTTGAATGGCACCCAAACCGTGATGCAGGCATGACTTTCCAGCAACGTGATCATGCGCTCCAGTTCCAGCATGAACTGAGCGTGTTCTGTGTCCGGCCATTGAGCGTCTTTGGGGTTTGGTTCCAGGCGAGTCCACGGCGGATTATTGCCAGCGCTGACCTGGTCCTGCCACACCATCATGCCCAGTCGATCGCAGTGATAATAGTAGCGACGCGGTTCAACCTTGATGTGCTTGCGAATCATGTTGAAGCCAGCCGACTTCAGCCATTCAATATCAAACAACATGGCTTCGTCAGACGGTGGAGTCAGCAGTCCGTCCGGCCACCAGCCCTGATCCAGCGGGCCCCAATGGAAGATTGGCTTGCCGTTTAACAGAAATCTGAGGTTTCCGTCTTTGTCGGCAGCTTTGGAAACGCTGCGAATACCGGCATAGCTGTTGACGGTTTCAATGGTTGAGCCATCGGCTGCCAGCAGTTGCAGTTCGATGTCGTACAGATGCGGAGAATCCGGCGACCACAGTTTGGCCTTGGGAATCGTCAGCGTCAAATTGTCCGCGGCGCCCTTGCCTTCCGCCACAATGTTCTCACCTTCACGAATGATGGCTCGCACATTGTGCCCGCCTGTTCCCTGAGCTCCTGAAACGCTTGTCGCAACGCTAATGGTGCCAGCGTCTGCATTGGTGGAAAGTTTGATGTCTTGAATATGCGTGGCTGGCACGCGTTCCAGCCACACGGTTTGCCAGATTCCGGACACCTGAGTGTACCAGATACCTCGAGCATTCAGAGTTTGCTTGCCACGCAACTGCCACTTTTCCGTGTCGTCTTCAACTCGCACAACAAGTTCGTTTGCCCCGTTCTTGACTGCGGCAGAAACGTCAAAGAAGAAGGGAGTGTTACCGCCCTGATGTTTGCCGACAGACGTGCTGTTCACGAACACTTCGCAGCGGTAATCGACCGCTTCAAAATTCAGCAGCAGCTTCTCTCTGGCGGAAGTTTTTGCTTCAAACGTTCGGCGGTACCACAGTGCTTCCGTGCCATCCAATAGACGTTGCACCTTGCCAAGCTTTGATTCCAGGCAAAACGGAACCAGAATTTCGCCGTCCCATTTGGCTGGCACTTCTGTCTGCTTCACGTCGCTGATTGCGTAGTCCCACATTCCGTTCAGGTTGGTCCAGTTTTTACGCTGCAGCAGAGGTCGTGGGTATTCTGTCCACGCGTTTTCCGGAGTCACTTCGGAGCCCCAGGTGGTGATCAATTCCGACTGAAACGGCTTTGTATCTCGTTTGGCCGGTGGAAGTTCCGGTACGTTGTCGCCGTCAACCAAATGGACGTCGATAAATTGTCCGCCGGTTGTTTGGCGACAATGCACGGCCATCACATTTTTTCCGGCCTGCAAGGTTTCTCGATTGATGGCCGGAATCTGCACGACTTCGTACTTGTTGGTGAAACCTTTCAGCTGAGCAACCGCTCTTCCGTTGATGTACACTTCGACGTCTTCGTCGTGATGCATCAACAGCACCGGATTGGCTGGCACCGTTTCCAGTGTAAACGTTTTTCGCAGCCAGATAGACTTCGTTCCCCACGTTGTGCCAACTCGCGCACCGGGAGTATCCTGCGTGCCAAAACCGCCGAAGCCCTGCGTCCAATCGGCATCGTCAAAGTTTGACTGTCGCCAGCCGTCTGCTGGCTTCTTTACGGTATACCGCCATTCATCAACAATTTGCTGAGCATCACAGGTTGATGCGGCATTCAGCAAAAAGGACAGGCACAATAATGGCAGAATTCCGGAATACATCATGGTGATGAAACTTACAAAAGTGTGACAACAGATAGGCAGAACGAATCGCAGCGAACAGGACTTCCAGCCCTGATCTATTCTTCAGATTCGGTTTCTGCTTCTGCGTTGCGAACCGAGAACGTGAATACGGTTTTCGTTTTGTATTCACTGCCCGGGTTAAGAATGGTTGACGGGAAGTTGGGCTGATTCGGGCTGTCAGGGAAGTGTTGAGTTTCCAGGCAAAAGCCGCCACGATGAACGTACGGCTTGCCGGATTTGCCCGTCAGCCGACCATCCAGAAAGTTGCCGCAATAAAATTGAAGGCCAGGTTCTGTGGTTTCGACGGTCAGCACTCGACCGGTTGTCGGTTCAAACACTTCCGCAGCAAGGGTTAGCGTTGAGTCGGTTTCGGGCTTGTTCAGTACCCAGTTGTGGTCGTAGCCCAGGCCGAATGTCAGCTGTTGATTGTCCTGCCCGATGTCGCGACCAATCGCCTTGGCAGTGGTGAAGTCAAATGGCGTGTTTTTAACGGTTGGCAGTTCGCCGGTGGGAATCAAGCCTTCGTTAACGGGAGTATACGAATCGGCATTCAGCATTAATTCGTGATCAAGAATCGTGCCTTCGCCTTCTCCCTTGAGGTTAAAGTACGTGTGCTGAGTCAGGTTGACGGGCGTGGCCTTGTCGGTGACGGCCAGATAGTCGATGACGATAGAGTTGTTGCTTGTCAGAGTATACGTCACCGTGACGGCCAGATTGCCGGGATAGCCTTCTTCCATATCTTTGGCCAGGTAAGACAGTTCGATCGCGTTGCTGGCCGGATCTGGTTTGGCCGTCCAGATGACTTTGTCGAAGCCGATTACTCCGCCGTGCAGATGGTTTTCTCCGTTGTTCTTTGCCAGCGTATAGGTTTCGCCATCCAGAGTGAACTGGCCGTTGGCGATGCGGTTTCCATAGCGTCCGACGATGGCTCCAAAGTACGGCTTGTCGACGGCGTTCATGTAACCGTCAGCGCTGTTGTATCCCAAAGCCACGTCCTGCATGTTGCCTTTGTTGTCTGGCACCATGATGGATGTAATGATGGCTCCATAGTTGGTCACCTTAACCGACATGCCATTTTCGTTTTGCAACGTGAACTGTCGGATGTCTGCAAAGTCTGACCCAGCGGGTGGATCCAACACGCTGAAGTCAGCAAACGTTGCATAGATGCCGAACACTGTGGCGATAAGAGCCAGCCCGGCAGGCTTGGCAAGTCGCCAGGGAGTCATGTCAACGGCTCCCACATCCTGCTGGTTGAATTCTTCGGCACTGGGCTTAACTTCGCCAATCACAAACATCAGCACCACCAGCCAGGCGAACACAAGACCCAGAAAATGGAATTCGTGCAACGACGCCACCACTTTGTCGAACGGAGACACAAAATAGCCAACCGCAATAATTGAAAAGCCGGCAATCAACGCAATCTTCGCGGCAACCGGTGGAACTCGTTTGGAAATCATGCCGACCAGCACAACGGCAAAGATCGGTATGAAATACATTCCGTTCATCTTCTGTAGATAGCCAAATATGCTGGTGGTGTTCGCCAGCAAAGGAGCAATCACCATGGCAATAATGGCGACGATCCAGCCAAACACTTTTCCAGAACGGACCACAGATTCTTCGCTGGCGTTTTTGTTCAGAACGCTTTTGTAAAGGCCGAGGCTGAACAACGTACAAGAACTGTTGAGCGCGGAATTAAAGCTGGACAGAATCGCTCCAATCATCGCGGCTGCAAAGAAACCGGTCAGATGCGGCGGAAGAACTCGATTCACCAGCATGCCGTACGCCTGGTCGGGCTTAATACCTTCACCGGCAAAAACGGTGTAGGCAATCATGCCCGGAACAACCAGATACAGCGGCCCCAGCAGTTTGAGTGCTCCTGTTAACAGAACGCCTTTCTGACCTTCGGCAAGACTGCTGGCGCCAAACGTGCGTTGGATGATCTGCTGGTTGGTGGTCCAGTAAAACAGGTTCAACAAGAAGATGCCGGAAAAGATTGTTCCAAAGGGAACAGAGCTGCTGGTGCTTCCGACGGAATTCAGTCGAGCCTTCTGTTCGGTGATCAGCTTAGTCGCTCCGGCACTGAATCCATCGTCGCCGCCCAGCAGGTTGATCGCGAAAATGGTGATCAGAAATCCGCCGACAAACAGGCCGATGCCGTTCAGTGTGTCAGAAACCGCAACTGTGCGAAGCCCGCCAAACAGGGCATAGATGGCTCCCACAATTCCCACCAGCCACACAATCAAATACAGCGAAAGCGTGTCCGGGTTAATGTCTAACGCTTCGGGAAGTCCGCCCAGCATTTCGGGGACATTCAAAATCCCCATCATTCCGGTCGCACCTGTGTATAAAATGATCGGCAGCAGAATTCCGACGTACGCCAACAGGAAAATCAGGTTGGTGATCACCTGAGTCTGATGGTCGAAGCGAATTTCGAGATACTGCGGCACGGTCGCCACACCGCTTTTCAAGAAGCGAGGCAGAAAGAACCACGCCATAAATACCAGAGCCACCACGCACACAACTTCCCAGACCATCACGCACAAGCCGTCGGTGAAGGCAGCTCCGTTAAGTCCGACCATCTGTTCTGTGGAAAGATTCGTCAGCAGCAGCGATCCCGCAATCAGCGGAAACGACAATGAGCGTCCCGCCAGAAAATAGCCGCTGCTGCTGTCGTGGTCGTCGCCTTTGGTCAGCCACCACGTGCAAACCGCGACAAGCCCCGTGAAGAACAGAAAGGAAAGAAGAGTAATCAACATAGTGGAGATTTCTGCCTATTAACCGGTGACAAAAACGGGGTGAAACAGTCAGGATGTAAAGATTCGCACTTAGCGATTGCGATGAAGAATGCTTGCGGGCGAAGACTCGGTCACTCGATGAAGCAACGCCGGAACCGCCAACGAGCCCAATTGTTACCAATTCGCCCGCGAATTCGCTAAGTCTAACCGCTTCTGTAAAGATGTCCCTCCAAACGCCAGCATTCGTCTGCGATTCGCCTCGGAAGTAACGCCAGCAATTGTCTGCGAACAGGTCCGCGAACGACGGCAGCGTTCACGTTCAGCTGGAGCTGCGTCACCCCTAAGAATTGGGCTTTGTGGTGGTGAGTCTTGTTAAAGATCCCCGAGTCGCAGGATCTTTCACAAGATCCACTACCAGAAGATTAAGCTGCGCTCGGGCACTCTGCTGGAGATCAGAAGTCAGCCAGCCAGACCAGGTAAAAGCCCACCGCAGATGGCTCCGTGCAATGTCTTGCCACGTGGAAATGCCCGTGTCTGCCCTGAATTGCGGCAGTATCTGCCGGAAGGCTGTGTCGCATTGCTCCCAAAACGGTCAGATCTGCGGATTCACGTGAATTTGGCTGCACAGGCGAATATCTGGCAGCAAAATGGTCTGCCCTCACTTTTTGATGTCCGCTACGTTACCGGGGTTCCGCACGGTATTCCGTGCCAATAATCTCTCTCTCAACCAGTTATTTCGTAGTAATCGATTCTCAAAACAACTGCCCGGCCATCTGTTGGCGGCGTTCGATTTTCTGCGACCAGAATCTAAGGATCATCCAGTGGGTAGACAGACTTCCGCTCTGACAGCTCCCATCGGTGGCTCATTCCGCTTCCGTTTGTTCGGCTCTTCTGGCACACGCACTGTTGCATCCAAGATGGCCGTCGATTTTGGGATTGCCAACTTCGCGCTCATCGCGGCATCCTTGTGTCGATTGGTGACCAGCCGACAGCTGTCGTCTGCAGATCCGATTGGATCCGTGGCCGATCGCCTGAATTCCACCTTTCTGGTGAATGCCGCATGGTTCGGAATAACGGCCATTGGACTGCTGGCTCTCACAGGATTTTATCGCCCGCTGCCAAGTGGTCGTCTGCAGGATCGATTAATCGCAGCCGCCAAAACCTGCCTTGCCGGATTTGTCCTGCAGGTTGTGTTTGGAACGGTTGCTTTGCAGCGTCCGATGCCCGCCATTGAACTGGGCATACCTGCATGGGCCATCTTGTTTTCAGGTCTTGCGTTGACGCGACTTTCCAGGCGTTCTGTGTCTGCGTTCTTTCACCTGATTCCCAAGTCGCAAACTCATGGAGCCACCAATATTGAATCCGTTTTGGTGGTTGGTGGAGCTGGCTATGTCGGTTCAGAACTTGTCCGCCAATTATTGAATTCCGGCTATCAGGTGCGAGTGCTTGACCTGCAACTGTTTGGCCTGGAACCACTTCAGGATCTGCTTGGCAACAAGCGACTGCAGGTTCAAAAAGGCGACTTCCGAAATATCGAACACGTGACTCGCGCACTTAGAGGCATGGATGCTGTCATTCACCTTGCTGCTATCGTGGGCGATCCCGCGTGTGCGATCGATAAAGAAACAACGATTGCCGTCAACTATCAGGCGGCTCGCATGATGGCTCAGCTTGCTCGAGCTAACAGTATTTCTCGCTTCATCTTCGCTTCAACCTGCAGCGTTTATGGAGCATCCGATGGCAAAGCAGCCATTAGCGAACAGGGAACGCTGAATCCTGTTTCGCTGTACGCCACCACAAAGATTGACGCAGAAACCGCTCTGCAGGAAACAGCCGATGACTGCTTCCAGCCAACGCTGCTGCGATTCGGTACAGCTTACGGGCTGTCTCACCGACCTCGCTTCGACCTGGTGGCTAACCTGTTCAGTGCTCAGGCCGTTACGAAGGGTGAGATCTCAGTCTTCAACGGCCACTATGCTCGCCCGTTCATTCATGTGCGAGACATGGCAAGAGCCTGTCAGATGTGCATTGAAGCACCGCTGCCAGTTGTCGGAAATCAAACCTTCAACGTGGGCGACGAAAGTCAGAACTACACCATCAGCGAACTTGGCCAGATGATTGCCAACCATATTCCGGGAATCAAGGTTACCGAATCCAGCGACGACAGCGACCCACGCAGCTATCGAGTTTCGTTTGACAAGATCCGCCGCATGCTGGGCTTCACCGCCAGCGTTGATGTTTCGGAAGGCGTTCGAGAAATGATCGAAGCCGTGCGAGACGGTCGAATTGCCGATTGGCAGGATCCAATCTACAGCAATCAACTCCAGATGAAGCAGTTTGGAATGGACGTGCTGAAGTTCCCCACCGTTTCCGAACGAGCCGAAGAAATGGCAGCGACCTCAGAATTTCTGCGACGAGCCGCTTAGCAAG
>CALFSX010000139.1 GCA_937916515.1 uncultured Planctomycetaceae bacterium
CAGAGGCCATGCCGGCGATAAGCACCTCCGGATCAAGTGATCAGGTGACTCCCTACTGCGTACTGCAAGCAACTCAGCATTGTCGGGACTCCCAATTCTGGCGTCTCTGGATCACCTTGCTGAACGTTTTTCGCGGGAGAGCCGCACCGGACTTTCAAAACCGTTTTCTTAATCGCACCGCGAACCGCCACTTGGAAACAACTTGCGGTGATCACTGAGAAAACGTTTGGCAAATTGCCCGTCGGAAACGATACGATTTCTCCGGGCTGAAACTGTGTCTGGCTATAGACTTCAGTTCGCTGACGGTCTTCAGATCGGCCCTATTTCTTCACGCGCAGATCTGCGCGACGGTTTTGGTGTCCAAATCTGGCCTCTATGAATCACCGGGAGCCCACTTGGCTCTGCTGGCGATACGCACATGTCAGCGTCGACAAACTACTAACTGCAACTGATCTGAATTTCTCGCAAATTTGCGAGGCTGCTCGTCCAAACTCTGATCGTGAGATCGCAGCGTTGCCTAATCTCCTGATCCGATTTTGCCTAAACGCAACACCGGCTGTCAGTACGACATCGCTCGTTTGGTTGTGGATCTCTGAAGGTTCGACGGGGTGCTTTCTACCGGGTGTCGCGACACCCGCTGAGCGCAACAATAGATAACTATGGGCGCTAAAAAAGCGGAATATTTCTGGATTTCCAACGCTTTTCGTCGGTCAAATTGGTTTAGAAGACCGCTGCTCTATCCAGCTGAGCTACAGGCGCGCCTTGGTGGCGTTGGGTCAGAATACCCGAGAACTCCGTTTTCGACAAGATTGCGAACAACATGTTCGCCACACGCACGCGATTGAGACGAATCCCACCGCAACCTGAACCGCAATGCAGAAGCTTGAGGCCTTCCGGTCGACTAAATCGCAACATGCTGAGATTGAGGAGATTTCCAACCCAGTCGGCGATTAAGGAACGCGGGAAGCTGCACAACTTTGAGGTTGAGTCGAAATTCGAACATTTAAGGGCCTGTCAAACCTCTTGCAACACGATCCCATAAAGAGATACTAATAACGTATCAGTTTAAACAGATTTGCCTTCTTTGTATTTGCCCGAACACTGGCCTCGGGCACTCATTTTGAGCGAAGAACACCAGAGAAATATGCGTTTTTAATGAGTTATCAAGATTCTTAATTCTTCTGCACAAGTGAATCGGGCGATCTTCTGGCTAGACTGGCATCCTGCGGTTGACCTGCATCAACAGTTCAGTCGCACTTTATGCAGCCAGTGAATGTTTTGTTCGCAGTAATAATCAATCAGGAAACAGGAATTCAACATGTCGGATATTAGAAGTGGCGTTACTACTCTTCAGGGGAATGCAGTTGACCTGGCAGGAGCGGCTTTGGAAGTTGGCTCAACGGCGCCGGACTTTATGCTGCAAAACACATCTCTGGAAGATGTGACCCTGGCAAGCAGTGCTGGCAAAGTGCGAATTATTGCCACCATTCCTTCGCTGGATACTCCCATTTGCCACGCCGAAACTCACAAGTTCAACGAGCAGGCGGGTTCGCTTGCGGGCGTTGAGATTCTGGTTGTCAGCATGGACCTGCCGTTCGGTCAAAAACGCTGGTGCGGAGCCGAAGGCATTGAGGCCGTGCAAACACTGAGTGCTCATCGCTGTTCAAAGTTTGGCAAAGACTATGGCGTGCTGATTCACGGCGGCCCGCTGGATCGCTGTCTGGCACGAGCTATCTTTGTTGTCGGAGCAGACGACAAAGTGAAGCACGTCGAATACGTGTCAGAAATCGCTGAACACCCGAACTACGATGCAGCACTGGCTGCGGCAAAGGCGTAGTTCTTGCACAGGGCGGGGCGGTGATTGAATCGCCTTCGACCTTGTTGGCAGTCGTTTTTTTGGGGAACTCGCCCTATCCTGATTAGCCGCAGGGCGTTAGCCCCGGTTGTTTGCCAGGTTAAACCGGGGCTAACGCCCTGCGGCTGATTAAAGCGACAGTTTCCTAAGTCAGGGGTGCGGAATTTTGAGTCTTACTCAAAATGATACGTGCACGGAGCGCATGTTGGTCGTAGCGACAACGGAGCGGCTGGGCGATTTTAGCGTTCCATGTCTTCCAGCCAACCACGCCACTGGGTCAAGGACGAAGCCCTTGTTAGCTCAACACGGCGACACATTTGCGGCGCATCAACTATTTCAGATTTCAGAGAATTCCAATGAAGATCACAAAGGCCGTCATTACTGCGGCGGGTGAGTATCACAGCAATTTGCCGCTGCAAAGTGTTGTCGACCGTCATGGCAAGCCACTAACCGCTTTGCGATGCACGCTGGACGAAATCGTTGCAGCAGGCATCGAAGAGATTGCGATTATTGTGCGGCCGGGGCAGTCTGATCCCTATTTGTCAGCCGCGGGGCCTCACGCTTCTCGACTGGTCTTTTTCGAACAGGGCCACCCTCGCGGTTACGGTGATGCCATTCTGCGAGCTCGAGACTTCATCAACAACGAAGCCTTTCTGCATCTGGTTTCCGACCATCTGTATGTAAGCCGCACGGATGTCAGCTGTGCGGCTCAGCTGTGTCAGGTCGCCAGACAAAACGGCTGTTCTGTATCCGCCATTCAGCCAACTCGTGAAAACGAAATTGTGTATTTCGGAACCGTTGGCGGAAGCCCGGTTGCTCAACAGGATCGACTTTACAACGTCAGCACTGTGGTCGAAAAGCCGACTCCCACCGTTGCCGAACAGGAACTTGTGGTTGCCGGGCAGCGAGCTGGCTATTACCTGTGCCTGTTCGGTATGCACGTGCTGACTCCCACAATTCTAACACTGCTGCAACAGCAGCTGGATCAGGCAGCCGATGGCGAGTCGATCGATTTGTCGTCGTCGTTGGCTCAGCTGGCTCAACGCGAACAATATCTGGCGTTTGAAGTCGACGGTTCGCGGCACAACATCAGCTATAAGTACGGCCTGTTGTTGGCTCAATTGGCGATTACTTTGGGTGGCGACGATCGAGATCTGATTTTGACAGAACTGGTAAGCCTGCTGGCGGAATCCAACGGTCGACCTCGCTAACGATTCTGCCACAGACTTCGGCGTTGCCTGCGGGGCCCACAAATGGCGCGGTCAGGTACTTGCGAGGCGGGGCCTCAGGCCATTCGAGCTGTCGCTCGGAAACGCTCCGCTGTCGCTCTTGAAACTTGACTCAACGTGAATATATCCGCTGCAATAAAGAAGTCTCGCACAGTTCACTCACAGATATCGCCACTCACACATCTATTCACCGAGACCGCATCGCCCGTGCGTTCAGGTGTTTGTTTTTCGATCAGGACATGAGTCTCCATGACGAACCTTTTGCAGATCATTACTTCCAGCGATCCAACTATTCGCAATGCGTCGCTGGAAAGCCGTTGCGCAGGGCTGTCTGCCGAACAACTGCTGGCGGAATGTGTTGCGTTGGACGATTTTCGCAGAACGTGCAGCAACCTGTACGAACGCGTCCGAGCTCTATTCTTTCTGTACGCCATCTACCGTTTTCATCTGCCGGAAGCATTATCCGCCAGCGGCCGTGAAACCGGGAAGATTCCGTTTGGCGGCTATGAACAATTGCTGGCACGGCGTTTTCCGGAAGCGATTGACACATTTCTGGCAGCTCAAACGACGGATGGCCCCACAGTTACTTTGTCCACTGCAATTGCCGAAGCTTATCACCGGCTGGCGTTTCAAACTCTGGCAAACCAGGTGCGCCGCAGCGTTCGCACGGTAAAGGGCAATCAGTGGATGTTCCGCACGGGCCACCCAGCTGACGTTCCGTTAAAGATTCGTGCGGAACTGCTGAAGCAGGACCCTGTTACTCAGTGTTTCCCAAACCTGCGAGAACGCACGGCTGTGCGGATGGACTTCACTCACAGCGCGTGGAGCGACATTTTCTTTCTGGGTATGGATTTTCCGGAAGGTGCTCAGGTGATTAACGCCAGCGTGAATCTGGCTGTGCGAGGACGTCACAAATCGCCGGAACCACCGATCGATTGCAGCCTGCGAATCATCGACGAGCCGGTGCTGCGTTTGGTTAGCATCGACCTTGACGCCAAAGCCGACATTCATCTGGTCAACGAAGTGTTCGATTTTGCTCGCGATTACCTGGGGCTGTTAAAAGCTGCTGTCATCGCTTCCGGCATTATTCCTCCCGGCATGGAAGGCTGCGGAGCCAAAGTGGCCGACGTGTTTTCCAGAATGATCGGACCGGGGCTGGGGTTGGAAGTTGTTAGTCGAGTGAACGACATTCCGAAAGGTTCGCGATTGGCCGTCAGCACAAACCTGCTGGGTTCGCTGATTTCCATGTGCATGCGAGCGACGGGGCAGGTGTCGCAGTTAACCGGACCGCTGGCAGAAGAAGATCGCCGCATTGTGGCGGCTCGAGCAATTCTGGGCGAATGGTTGGGCGGTTCCGGAGGCGGTTGGCAGGATTCCGGCGGGATCTGGCCGGGCATTAAGCTGATTAAGGGAGCCGCTGCCAGTGAAGGCGATCCGGAATTCGGCATCAGTCGCGGCCGTCTTATGCCGCAGCATACCGTATTCAACAGCCAACAAATTACGGCCGCCACAAGGCAGCGTCTGCAGGATAGCCTGGTGCTGGTTCATGGCGGAATGGCTCAGAACGTCGGGCCGATTCTGGAGATGGTTACTGAGAAGTACCTGCTTCGAAGTGAAAAGGAATGGGCGGCTCGCAAAGACGCGATCAGCCTGCTGGAAGAAGTTTCAACCGCTCTGCAAAAAGGCGATATTCCAGCGGTTGGACGCGCCACAGGGCGCAACTTTGCAGAACCGCTGCAGGCGATTATTCCGTGGTGCTCAACGGCGTACACCGAAGAGCTGATTCGTCGCTGCAAAGAACGTTACGCCGACAAGTTTCATGGGTTCTGGATGCTGGGAGGCATGTCGGGCGGCGGCATGGGCTTCATCTTCGATCCGGCCGTTCGACCGGAAGCTCAGGATTGGCTGCAGCAGATGATGCTGGAAGTCAAACGCGAAGCTCAGGATTCGGTGCCGTTTGCCATGGATCCCGTTGTCTACGATTTCGAAATCAACGACGATGGAACTTTTGCCGAACTCCGTACAGATGGGGCCATGCCCCTGGGATATCGAGCTCTCGTAATTCCCGATCTGCTGCGGCAGAACATCAGCGAGCTGTCAGCCGCCAAGCGGCGAGAACTTGAACGAGCGGGCGACGCGTGTCGTGATACCGCCGATCAGTCCGATCTGGCCATGCGTCTCATCAACCGCATTCTTCCCGGAACACTGGCGGCCACCGATAAGAGCGAACGACTGGAAACACTGCTTCCGGCCAATGGCTTCGATTCGATCGCTCACGAACAGCTTCGAGAAGACCTGCGTTCCGGAAGACTGGGGCTTTCGCAAAACCGGCTGTCGTCCACCGTAAGAATCGAAGACGTCACCAGTGACGATGTCATTGACGCCAGAAACAATGTGTCGGCTGCTGTTGTCGCTCTGGGGCAAAAGGCGATTGCAGAAGGCCGAGTGGGAGTGATCACGCTGGCGGCCGGAGTTGGCAGCCGGTGGACTCAGGGAGCTGGCGTTGTCAAAGCGTTGAATCCGTTCTGCCGAATGGGCGGCAGCTTCCGTTCGTTTCTGGATATTCACCTCGCAAAAAGCCGCTTAACGGAACAGACGTTTGGGGCCACCCCACCTCACATCATCACAACCGGCTATATGACCGACGGTCCGATTCGTAAAGCGGTTGAGGCAGCCTATGCTGGTCGCAACGTGCATGTATCGAAAGGAGCTTCCGTTGGCCTGCGAATGATTCCCACTGTGCGAGACCTGCAGTTTGCGTGGGAAGAGATGCCTCAACAGGTGCTGGACGAACAGCAGGAAAAGATGCGATTCAGCGTGCGAGCCGCGTTAACTAATTGGGCTCGATCCATGAGTGAGGCGGCGGATTATCGGGACAATCTGCCGTTCCAATGCATGCATCCGGTCGGCCATTGGTACGAAGTTCCGAATCTGTTGATCAACGGAACTCTGGCAAAACTTTTGCAGCAGCAGCCGCAACTGGAATACCTGATGCTGCACAATGTTGACACATTGGGAGCCAACTTGGACGCAGGCTGCCTGGGGCTGCACATGCAATCGGGAGCTGATCTTTCTTATGAAGTCATCAGCCGCAGATTGGAAGATCGTGGCGGTGGGCTGGCACGTGTTAACGGAAAGGCTCGTCTGGTAGAAGGCCTGGCGATGCCGCGCGAAGCAGATGAATTCAAGCTTTCCTACTATAATAGTTTAACGACCTGGATTTCCGTGGACCGTTTGTTGGCGATCTTCGGGCTGAGTCGCGAAACCCTTTCCAACGCCAAGCTGATTGAAGAAGCGGTTCGCAATGTTGGAAATCGCATGCCGACGTACATCACATTGAAGGACGTCAAAAAGCGGTGGGGCCGTGGCCAGGAAGACGTATTCCCGGTCACTCAGTTTGAAAAACTTTGGGGCGACATGACAGCTCTGCCGGATGTGAATTGCCAGTTTCTGGTTGTACCCACCTTCCGAGGTCAGCAATTGAAAGATCCGGCTCAACTTGACGGCTGGCTAAGAGACGGCAGTGCCGCGTACGTGGAGCAGTTACTAAGCTGGTAGTTTTATCGCTGAAAAATGGTGAATCATGACCGTTCAAGAATTGCTTGAGTCTGCAAATAACGATCGACACCCGCCGGAAGGTTTATCCGACGAATTGCTGGCGCTGTGGCACACAAAAGCTGATAACTGGGATGCTGCTCACAACATCGCTCAGGATATTCACACACCAATGGGATCGTGGCTGCACGCGTTACTGCATTTGATTGAAGGCGACACGGGCAACGCGGGCTACTGGTTTCGTAAAGCCGGTCGGCCAGTGAGAAACATGTCCGACATCGATGCGCTATGGCTGCAGATTGCCGAAGAGCTGCTTGGGTAGAACGGGCGGAAGGTCAGGTCCACGCACTTGACAGATGCTTTTCGAAATGGGAGCGAGGTGCGAGCCGAAAAGCCCGGGGTTTCCTTCGCAAGCTCAGTCCAGCCCCGGCCACCCACAAAAACACTTCGCCCCCAATTGGGTTCGAAGTTATTTCGCCCGGCATTTTACTTGCTTGAACTCACGCCGAACAAGTTGTCGCGGCTCATGTCTTTCTTCAACAGTTCGACACGCCCACGAAACTGCTGCTTTTCAGCAGCTTGTTGCAGTCGACGAAGAGCGCCGCTGAAATCCGCTCTGGCTTCTCCATCGGGGCCAGCTTCGCGAACAATGGCGTCTGCCAGCCAACTGCCGAAGCGGGCCACCAGAGTGTCTTCAGCAGACACAAACGTTTGAGCTGTTCCGGGATTACCCTGTCTGGCACAACGTCCCACAAGTTGGCGGTCCATGCGGCTGGAAAGCTGGCATTCGGCCACAATCACATGCAGGCCGCCAAGCTTCAACACGTCTTCATCAACGGAAATATCGGTACCTCGGCCTGCAAGATTTGTTGAAATGGTAACGGCATTTCGTTTTCCGGCAGCGGAGACAATTTTGGCTTCTTCCACTGTCTGCAGACCGTTTAGTAATTGATAGCTGATACCTACGTCATCCAGCAGTCTGGCGATGGCTTCGCTGTCGGAGATCGATTGTGTTCCCACCAGAATTGGCTGTCCGGTGCCATGCAGTTGCAGCACCTGCTGAACAATCGCCGCATGCTTGGCATCCAGTGAGGCAAAGTAACGAGTCGGCAGAATCTGTCGTTGCGAAGGAACTCTCAAAGGAATCTCTGCAACATCGCAGCGATAGACGTGTTTGAATTCCTGTTCGCAGCCGATTGCTGTTCCTGTCATGCCGCACAGGTTTTGATACAGCCGAAAGAATCTTTGCCGACTGATTTGTGCCAGTGATTCTTTTTCCGGCGTGACCAACAGCTGTTCGCGAGCTTCGATAGCCTGATGCAGTCCGTCCTGCCAGGAGCGGTCTTCGAAAATGCGTCCGGTGGTTTCATCCACAATCCGAACTTCGTCTTCTGTGACGACGTAATGCACGTCACGCCGAAAGATGTATTTAGCTCGCAACGCCTGTTCCACGTACGACGTCCACGGACGCAGCAACACCGATGCGGGCACAGCGATGTCGTTTTGATAGCAGCGATCCATGCCGGCTTCCGTAAGAGCCAGCTGCCCGGTGGAACGTTCGTGGCGGAAGTCTGTGTCTTCAATCAACACTTCGGCAACGTGCATCGCGGCGACATGAGCGTCCAGGTCGGGAGCGGGGCCGTGCATGCCCATGCTCAGCACCAGCGGAGATCCGGCGTCGTCAATCATCACGCTGTCCGCTTCGTCGACGACGGCGTAAATGAGTCCTCGCTGCATCGTCGAACGTTGCCCTGGACCAGGGCGATGCAGGTCCTGCAGCAGACGCATTCCCAGGCCGGCGGATGCTTCTCGGCGAAGAGTCAGCTGGTCGCGCAGATAGTCGAAGCCGAATTCGTGCCCTGTTCCGTAGGTGACGTCGCAATCGTAGGCATCGGTTTTGGCTTCGGTTTCGCCCTGTTCAGGCGTGAGGCCGACGGTCATGTTAAGCTGTTGCAAAACGGGACCAGCTTTTTCGCAGTCGCGTTCTGCAAGATAGGCGTTGGGCGTCATCACATGCACGCCTCGCCCGGCAATTGCCAGATGCGTGGCTGTAGCGATCGCGACAAACGTTTTGCCTTCGCCGGTCTGCATTTGAGCGATGCGACCCTGAGCCAGATTCAACACCGCCTGCAATTGCACGTCGTAAAGTTGAATCTGGTGTGCTCGCCGCAGGGCTTCCACAGCCAAAGCGGTGCCAGCCACCAGCAGCTCAGGAGCATATTGCTTTACGCTGCGAGCGAATTCCGTTCTTAGGTTCGCAGCTTCGGCCTGCAGTTCCGAATCCAGGCAACTGCTTAGCGATTCGGCAAGTTCGCGAATGTGCGAGATCATCACAGCCGACGCGTTTCCCGAACCGGAAAGACGTGAGCTTTTCGCTTTGGACGTGTGTTTCAACACGGGGATGTCCGCCTTTCGTCAGCAGACTATTGCCGCATCGGCCGGTTGGAAGTATCGGGTAGTCGATCCCACGTGGTAGGAAACATGGGCATCGGTCGCGTAGTTCCCTGAATTTCCGACGGCCTCGGAGCAAGGGCAGCCCCCACTTCTGACTGGCTGTTTGAGCCACCGAAATTCAAGTCCAGTTGGTTTCCTGCGGAAACAGTTTGAAACTTGTTGCCCGACATTGGCTTTGAACCGGTTGGCGGCGAACTGGCCGAAGCGAACTGACTGTTGACCGTTGATTCCAGGCGTCCCTGCATCCAATCCATATGAGAATCGTCGACCTGAGGTCGATCGTTGCGAGACTTCAGCAGGATGCCCAGTTCCTTTTTCAACTTCACCAGTGCCACGGCATGATCCACCTGAGCCTGCACAAAGGCAGATTCTTCGTCAGCCATGCGTTCAAACGAATCCAGTAAGTCTTCCAGCAGTAGAATGGCCGAATCTTCTGATGCAGGCAACACTTCAAAACGGTCCTGCAGATAATTGGACTCGTTTTCCGCTGCCTTCATCGATTCGTAGCGACTGGAGATTTCTGAATACGCCGTACGAACTTCACGGCTGGCGATTTCAACATCCGTCAGCGATTTCTCAACGGTCGCTCTGAAGATGTTGATTGACCGTTTCAGTTCCCACTGACGCTGTTCAACCTTGGCAACAGCTGCCCGGTTTCCTATGGGAATTTCGAATTCCAAACCAACGGTGTAGCCTGGACGATTGTCTCCAAGTTCGCCCCGGATGGCTCGTTGAATTTTTGAATTACCGGCCAGGTCGGCCACGTAGGTTTCGACAAGGAAGTCCAGGCGAGGCAGCAGTTCGTTGCGGCTCACACCCAGGCGAACTCCGGCAGCACGCATCTTGCGAATGGCTTCAGAAATATCGGGACGGTTGATTAACGCGGTTTGCAGTACGCTTTGCAGATCTGCACTTTCTGTGACCATGCCCGGAACTTCCATAGGCATCAGTTCAATCGCACCGCCGTTCAGCATGTCGGGAGAATTCACCAACAGGCGAAGCTGCGCTTCCGCATCTTTGACTCGAGCGTACGTTCGGCGTGTTCGAGTGTCCGCACGAGCAACCGCAGCACGTGCTCGCAGTACCTGACGAGGAATCGTGTCAACCTGACTTCGTCCTTCAAGGCGAGCCAGCACTGCATTGGCCGACGTCAACAACTTTTGACGTTGAAAAAATTCAGCTCTGGCCCGGAACAACGTCCAGTACGATTCAGTGACTTCAATCAAATGAGTTTGCAGAGCGTCAACAACTTCGTCTTCTGCTGCGTTGGCCTGAATTCTGGCCAATACGATTTCGCTTTCGTTGTAAGTTCGACCGGCACCATCCATTAACGGCTGGCGGTAGCTAAGTTCCAGACGAGCGGAACCCTGGTTGTTCGGCACGAAGAATCGTGAATTCTGATTTTCGTGGCCGATGTCCTGAGCGATCCGCGTTTCGCCGCCGTAAATGTTCTTGGAACGCAGTCCGCCGCTGGCAGACACCTTGCGAGTCAGCAGTCGATCCTGTCCATTTCCAGTCGTCAAATCGTTACCGACGGGATCGTTCAGGTCATCGTATGTTGCCTCAAGAAAAGTGCTCCAGTCGAACTTCGCTTCTTCCTGAGTGATCACTCGATACTGAACTTCTGGTTCTGTCTGAATGGCTGTCACCTGCGGAGAATA
Source organism: uncultured Planctomycetaceae bacterium (assembly GCA_937916515.1). Classification (GTDB taxonomy): domain Bacteria; phylum Planctomycetota; class Planctomycetia; order Planctomycetales; family Planctomycetaceae; genus Fuerstiella. The sequence continues at coordinate 10,755 of CALFSX010000139.1, forward strand.
CAGCATGGCGTCCTGCAGCAATGTGCGGACGTCTACCTGAACCCTGGCGGCTGTTTGGCTAACAGGGCTTTTTACGGCAGATTCCCACCACGGACCGAATCCTGCAGGAACCGACATCCGTTGAACTCCTCCCGCAAAATCGCTCGCGGCTACTGCTCGGCTGGTATAAGGGGCCATCCATGTACCAGCGTCAGCTTCAACGGTTGCTCGAAACCCGGACGTTCCCGGATAGCTGTTGAAAACCGAATGACCAAAGTTGGGCGGCTGCACAGTGGTTGTTCCATTCGGCTGCCCCATTATCTGATTGCTATAGCCTGATGAATACCCGTCCGCCTTTGCATGAGGCGAATTGTTTAGCGGCATCGCTTCGATCGATGGAATTTCGTTGCCGTAAACTTGAGGGTATTGCTGCCCACCTTGTGGGTAGGACAAAGCTTCGTTAGTTGTTGGTGCCTGCTGATGCCCCGAATCGTATTGCGGTAGCGGCAACGCAGTTGAAGGAATTGGAACGGGGATCATTGGAACTGCCTGGCGGGGCATGGCTCCCGCAGGTGGTCCAAACTGAGTCCGTGGTGTTTGAACTGACTGAGTCGTCGCGGGGTACTCCGAAGCAGGCATTGAATAATTGCCCGCACTGTAGGGCTGCCCGTTCATGATCGGTGGCGCAGGGACCGGCAGGCCTTGCATGTGAGGCACAGTCGATTGTTGCTGAGCGTTTGCAAAATTCTGAGCCAGTAGCGGTCCGTCAGGCTGGCGAGCAGCGGGTTCAGGTACGGCAATCGCAGCGGCTGCACCAGTCGACACGTTCGTACCAGTCGCGATCGAATTGTTCGTCTGCTTCTGAGCGACCATCTGCGTTGGGATACTGCCGACGGCAGGGATGCTGAGCGCCGGAGCAGCCGGTTCGGGATTGGCCGCAACAGCGGATTCATCAATCACAACACCATTTCCAACCAGCAATGTTCTGGCGGAACTTACCGGCGTAACAACTGCCGCCGGCATCTGTGACCCCAATCGCGATTGAATCTGAATTGCCGCCGATGGACCGGTGACAGGCTTTGAAGTGTCAATCAGCTGGAAACCGGCATTGCGGTGGTTTGGATTGATCGCACCGTTCTGCTGTACATTTAGCGGAGTCGCGTAAGCACTATGTTGTTGCGGTGCCTGAGACAAAAATTGATTAACGCGGGCTTCAGGCGCGTAGCTGCCAGTTGCCGTGTTTGAGGCTTGAACAAAACTGGGAGTGCCCAATGTGACCGTTGCGCGGGACGCACCCGGCTGTTCGCCCGCCGTCAAGTCGCGAGCCGTAAAGAACTCACAACAAACGGCGGAAACGACAACGACAGACAATGCAGCGCCAACTCGACCTGCGTTGGAAAACGCGAGGCGGTTTCTCAGCAATCGAGGTGTTGACGGCTGGTTGTGTTTTTCAGACTGCTTACTCATGTGACCTTGTGAGCCAAAGTTGGTTTTGCTCTTCCAGACTCTCTCAGTTCGGAAAATCGGCACAAGCCATACATCCGGAACACCAAAACCGGCGCCGTACAGACGTTACAAGGCGAATTAGACGGACTGTTTGCGCCGCCTACCCAAACTAACATCGCTTTTGCGTTTGCTGGGTGCTTTCCCGGACGGACAACAGCAAGGGGCCGCTGGCGAGTAGCGGGGCCGGCCGATTGAAAGGAAGTTCAAGCCTGTCAAAACAATCTTCGCAGCTGAACTGAATCGCCCATCACTCCCTGACACTATCAAGTTGCCAGAACTGCCCAGTCCAGTCTGGTCTGGTTGCGTGAGGCCGTTGCAATACCCGCCATCTGCGCGGCTTGTTGCGGCTAGATTTTAGCCAGCCAAAGTTGCGCATCATTTTCGTAGCGACAACGGAGCGCCTCGGCGATTAGAACTCCCTACGTTTTCCCACGTGCCACGCCACTGGGTCAAGGGCGAAGCCCTTGTACCGTGCCTGAAGGCAGGAATGAGGTATCAAAGCACTTAGCTGCGACGACCGCTCCCGTTTCGATTTCGCCCAGTTCTTCAATCTGCTGGATCAATGTTGCCCAGCGTTCCGGCTGCATGCCGCACAGCGGAGTTCCATTTTCCGGCTGACACAATGGTTTCATGGTTTCGACGCCAAACTTTAGCGACGCAAGACTCATTTCTTCATTGTCTGCGTGAATCGATTCGTTTACTTCGTCAGGCGAATCCAGATACGCAGTCCACCCCTTCACGCTGGCTTCTACCATTTTCTTGACCAGCGTCGGATCGTTGCGGATCACGTCTTCGGTCGTGACCAGCAGGCTGGAATACGGATTGAATCCGATGTCCGACAGCATCAACGTTTGTGGGTCGCCGCCGTTTTCCTGAGCGACAAACGGTTCGCTGAACACGTAAGCCTGTTGAGCAAAATTCGGTTTCTGCAGAAATTCACCGACCAACCCGTTGAATGGCACCATGGTGACGCCCGTTAGCGGAAGCTTCTTTTTCATCCACAACGCAAAGGGGCGAGAATCGCTGATTGCCAGTTCTACGTTTGCCAGATCGTGAAGCGAGTTCATTCCCGCCGCTTTGTGAACCATGATGCAACGCGGCGAATTTTGCAGCGGCGCCGCGACGGCCACAATGGGCACTCCCTTTGATCTGGCCAGAATTACCATGTCGGCACTGGATATGGCGAACTGAATTCGGCCCGCCGCCAATTCCTGAATCACCAGATTGGGAGCTCCCGGGCCGCCTTGCTGAATGTCCACATCCAGGCCGCTTTCACCGAAATATCCCAGCTTGACGCCGGCCACATAGCCGCCGTGTTCCGCTTCGGCATACCAGTTTAAAGCCAATGTGACCCGCTGAACGTCGTCTGTTGAGTCGGCTGATTTGTCGGCAGGCCCGCTTGTGCCACAGCCTGTGTTTGACAGCAACAAACAGCAGAACGCAAACAGTTGCAGAGCGTTACCGGAAGACTTAAGCATCTGTGACATGATGTTTCAATATTCTGCTGGGCAGTGACGGTGTGTTGTTCTGAAATCTGAAGTTTGCAACGATCCAGAGTTTGTCATGTTTTAGCCTGCTCGCCCCTGAATTCCAATTGCTGCCTAAAAACGGCTGAGTCCGCCCACCTAAGCAGACCGTTGCTTCATGCCCATGATGCTTTTCCAGCCCGTCGACCGCAACCAGCAACGCCGGTTTGTCACTGCAGAGTGTCTTAGTAGCCATCACGCTCCGTCGTGATGTAAAGCCACGGGTGAAGCGTTCAGCTTACTGAACGACGTGACTGATATCTGCGACACGGCAACTGCTGCTCTTTGCGATGCGGGCTGATTTCGGCAAGCAACTTCTGCTTCTGTCGTTTGCCCCCGGTGCATTTCATCACGCGGAGCGTGATGGCTACTTTTGCAGTTGCCCGCCAGCCGAAACTGGCGGCTTAAAGAATGGCGGTCAACGGTTCGAATTCTCCACACCAGCTTTCAAACCTGATAAAACACGACTTTCACAGTCGTTCTTGAGGCCGCTGGCCGTTGGAATCTGCCAAATCCTTCTCAAATACGGGCTGGAACGTGTGAATTGGGCAGAGAACTGTCAGCGCCTGTTCCCTTGGCCGTTTTCCGACTCTATACTGCCGCCCTCTGCGAAAACGAAATGCGGGCATTTTCAGTAGCCAGACTTCTGATGGATGCCGCGTTTTTCTAATATTCGACTTCAAAACGGCGGCTCACTGCGAGGCTGCCAACATGATTCGGGCGGGATGCTCGAAAGTAAACCTGACTGGAAATCAAAGTGCTCAGAACTCACACGTGTGGCGAACTGCGACGATCGGACGACGGCAAAACGGTAACATTGGCTGGCTGGGTCAACAGCTATCGAGAACAAGGCAAAGAACTTGTTTTCGTTGACGTGCGTGACCGCTACGGCAAAACTCAGGTGGTTTTTCGAACGGACGAAAGTGTTGAAATCGACAATCGTGCTCGAAAGCTTCGCCGCGAAGACGTGATTCAAATTATCGGGAAAGTTCATTTTCGAGGCGACGATCTGGTTAACCCCAAGCTTGATACCGGCGAAATCGAAATCCGAGTTGAAAAGCTGACGGTGTTCAGCCAAAGCAAGACACCTCCGTTTGAACTGGAAGGCAGCGATCTTCCTAACGAAGAATTACGGCTGAAGTACCGCTTCGTCGATCTGCGCCGCCCAGCGCTGCAGAAGAATATCATTATGCGGCACAAGCTGACTCAGGCGGTCCGCAGCTATTTCAACAGCAACGAATTTCTGGAAATCGAAACGCCGATTCTGGGACGCAGCACTCCCGAAGGTGCTCGCGACTATCTGGTGCCCAGCCGAGTTCACCATGGCGCGTTTTATGCTCTGCCGCAGTCGCCTCAAATCTACAAACAGATTTTGATGGTGTCCGGCTTCGACCGCTACTATCAAATTGCTCGTTGCTTCCGCGATGAAGACCTGCGAGCCGACCGGCAGCCGGAGTTCACTCAAATCGACGTGGAAATGTCATTTGTGGAACGCGACGACATTCTGGAAACCATCGATGGCCTGGTCGCTTACGTTGTAAAAGACGTGCGTGGCACCGAACTTCCAACTCCACTGCCACGCTACACGTACGCCGATGTGATGGAACGATACGGCAGCGACAAGCCCGACCTGCGGTTCGGCATGGAACTGATCGACATCGGCGACATCGGGGCCGCCAGTACTTTTGGAGTCTTCAAATCTGTTGTCGAATCCGGCGGACGCGTTCGTGGAATCAACGTCAAAGGCGGCGGCGACAAGTACAGCCGTCGTTTGCTGGACAAAGATCTGAAAGACTTTGTTGGCGATTATGGTGCCAAAGGACTGGCCTATATGAAGGTCGCCGGCGGCAAGCTGGAATCCACGATTGCCAAGTTCTTTACGGACGAGCAACAGCTGGAAATTGTCAAACGCATGGATGGCGAAGAAGGCGACTTGCTGCTGTTTGTCGCCGACAAAGCCAAAGTCACGTCGAATGCCCTGGCAGCTTTGCGAAATCGAATTGCCAAAGAGCAGCAATTGTTCGATCCCAACACGTTCAGTGCTTTGTGGGTTGTCGACTTCCCACTGGTCACATGGAACGAAGACGAAAAACGTTACGACGCAGAACACCATCCGTTCTGCGAACCAAACAAGGAAGATTTCCAGTATCTGGACAGCGATCCGGGACGCGTCCGAGCAGATTCGTACGACCTTGTGATCAACGGATACGAAGCGGCCAGCGGAAGCGTGCGTATTCACGATCCGAAAGTGCAGCAGAAAATCTTCAACATGATGAACATCAATGAAGAAGAAGCGGAATCACGCTTTGGCTTTCTGCTGGAAGCCCTGCGTTACGGAGCACCTCCGCATGCAGGCGTTGCCCTTGGACTGGACCGCTGGGTCATGCTGATGGCGGGCGACGACAACATTCGCGACGTGGTGGCGTTTCCAAAAACACAACGAGCGTCTGACCTGCTGTCTGGTGCTCCCGCGCCTGTTGACGATCATCAGCTGAAGGACCTGCGAATCGAAGTTCAGGAACTGGAAGAGTAGCGGCCGCTAAACGCAAGCCGCACGGTGGCGGTGAACGGTGGCAGTGGATAAAAAAAGGGTGGCCGGGGTTGGGCTGAGCTTGCGACGGAAACCCCGGAGTTTCGTGATTCGTTGCTGGGACCATGTACCTGCACCTCGGCCGCCCAACGCGATTTGTTCTCATTCGTTCACATCCTCAATTGTCGTACACGGACTGTTCGCCCTACCCCGCCTGGCTTCGGGGGAAGACGCGCTGCGTCTGTTGCAAAAACTCAAAATGAAAACATTTCGCACGTTGGTTGCGACGCAATGGAACGGTGCATGCTGTAACCCTGCAAACGTCACGGAAGTATCATGGCTGACCAACTAACACCACCACAACAGTCCGCCGTCGAACATTTCGAAGGCCCCTTAATGGTGTTAGCTGGGCCCGGGTCCGGCAAAACGCGAGTCATCACGTATCGGATCGCTCGACTGCTGGAACAGGGGGCCACCCCGGACGAAATTCTGGCGCTCACGTTTACCAACAAAGCGGCTCGGGAAATGTCCGAGCGAGTTCACAAGCTGCTGGGTGGCGTGCGAGTTCAGGTGAGCACCTTCCACCGATTTTGTGCTCAACTGCTGCGGCGTTTTCCGGAACAGGTCGGCCTGAAACCCAACTTCACAATTCTGGATGCTTCAGACCAGACGCAACTGGTGCGGCGCATTATGAAGGACATCGGCTTCGACGCCATGTCGCTGGATCCTCGGCGAGTACTGAACCGCATCAGTAAAGCTCGCAACGAACTGATCACGGCCGAACAGTTCCGCACGAACTATGAAGAACGCGTAGGCGATCCGATCGACGCGGTCGTATACGAAGTTTTTCCGGAATACGAACTACAAATTCTGCACCAGAATTCCGTCGATTTCGACGCCTTGCTGCTGCACGTCGTGAACATGCTTGGTGAAAACGAAGAACTGCGAGAGTTTCTGGACCGATTGTTCCGCTTTGTGTTAGTGGACGAATATCAGGATACCAACCTGGCTCAGTATCGCATTGTGCTGGCGCTGTCGCAGGTCTTTCCGAACCTGTGTGCCACAGGCGATCCGGATCAGTCAATTTATGGTTGGCGGGGTGCTCGACCGGAAAACATTGTTCAGTTTGAACGCGACTTTCCGGGCACAAAAATCGTTTCGCTGGATCAAAACTTCCGCAGCACGGCAGCCATCGTGCGTAACGCAGACAAGCTGATTTGCAACAATCCGCGACGTCATCGCAGCCCACTGTTCACAAAGAACGACGAAGGCGAATCCGTCAAACTGCGAATTTTTTCCAACGCAGAAGACGAAGCGAACGGCATCGCTCACGAAATTGCAGAACTGGTGCAAAGCGGCAAACGCCGTTTCGCGGACTTCGCAATTTTTTACCGAGTCAACGCTTTGTCACGTTCTCTGGAAACCGCGTTTTCGCGTCACGGTGTTCCGTTTCAGGTGGCGGCGGGTTACTCGTTTTTTGAACGAGCCGAAGTTCGCGATCTTGTGGGATACCTGCGGCTGATTGAAAACCCGTCAGACAACGTGGCCTTTCTGCGAATCATTAACCGGCCCGCTCGTGGACTGGGCGAAAAGACGATTGAACGAGTAGCGAAGTTTGCTCTGCAACACGACATTTCTCTGCTGGAAGCCACCAGCCACTACAAAGACATCCCGTCTCTGACCAAACGCAGCCAGAATCCCTTGAAGGCGTTTTCTGAATTGATGGCTACGCTAAGCCAGCGAGCGACCACCGGTACCGTGCATGGTTTGATCGAACGTCTGATCAGCGAAATTAATTACATGTCGTTGTGGAAAGACGAAAACGACGAAGTCGATCAGGACCGTCGAGCCAACGTTCATGAATTAATCAATGCCGCCAGGCTTTACGAAGAAACAGAAAAGGCCGCCGGTCGACCAGCGTCGCTGCAGGGCTTTCTGGAAATGTCCAGCTTAACCAGCGAAGCTGACAGCGTTGACGCAACATGTGGCGCAGTAACATTGATGACGATGCACGCAGCCAAGGGGCTGGAATTTCCCGTCGTGTACATTATCGGCGTGGAAAACGGATTGATTCCGCACGATCGAGCCGTCCAGAACGGAGATCCTGCCAGCTTTCAGGAAGAACGTCGTCTGCTGTTTGTGGGCGTTACCAGAGCCATGCAGGAATTAAACCTGACTCAAACACGCCAACGCGATTTTCGTGGTTCTCGACGCTACACGATTTCCAGCCCGTTTCTTCCGGAAATGGACCTCGAAGTTGTCTGCGAAGATGACGAGCTGCCTCCACCGATTCGCCGAAACCCTGTCAGCGAACACGTTGAAAAAGCTCGCCTGCGCTACGAAGCGTCGTTGAATCGTCCCGCCGATTCGCTGATTATATCCGCAGCAGAACTGGAGAAACGACTGTCCGCCAAAGCTGCCGACGAAGACGCTGATGAAGCGGACACAGCCGGCGATGACTTTGCAGAAGTTGAATATCCAGCGTTACCAGAATCACCACGTGTGCAGCCATCCAAGTCGAAGACTGCGGATTCAGGTGCTCTGGCGGAAACTCGCTCGGCCCTGCAATTGCTGCTTCAAAAAAAGGCAGCATCAGCGGCAGACTCCAGTAATACAACACCGAATACATTTTCAACGGGAACTCAGGTACGACACCCAAGATATGGTCGAGGCGTTGTTGTGGATGCATCGGACGGGGGAAGTCGAGCCACTGTCACCGTGCTGTTCGAAGTTGATGATCGTCAGGAAACCTTCGTCGCCGCCCATTGCCCGCTACAGCCCATCGGCGGTTAAAGTGAGTGCCGATTCGCGTTTTTGTCGGACCGTCTAATGTATTGAAGTGCTGGGGCAGGGAAAGAAATTCCGAGCACAAAACCAGCTATCCCTTTACTTTGTAGCCGATCTTCTGAAGTTCGCTACGAACGCGATCCAGGTGCTTTCCCTGAATTTCGATCTCTTCTTCCTGCAGACATCCGCCGGCACCACAACTGTTTTTTAGTTTTGTCAGCAAGGCGGGCAGGTCGTTGCCCAGGGGGGCAAGTCCTCGAATAACGGTGACCATCTTTCCTTTCTTCCGTTTTTCCACGGCCAGTTGAGCCGTCTGTTTTTCGGGAGCAATACGAAAGGGCTCCGGCGCTGGTGGTGGAGGACACTTGCAGTCTTCTTCCAGCATGTCGCACACTTCGCAGCGAGGAGCACGGTCGAATTGAGTTCCGGCAAAAAGGCGAGTCATAATTTCGTTGCTTCGACTGTTGTTGAATTCGTGTTGCTGATTCCGGATTCAAAAATTGCAGATTCGTGGGGCAGGTTTATAACCTGCCATCGTTCCAGAAACGAACGCCCGTATTTTCAGAGTTTTTGCCGCACACCTGGCAGATTAAAAACCTGCACCACCGGGAAAAAGATCGGTATTGCTCTCACCAGATACCACTACGTCATGAATACGGCTCGAGGTTGTAGTTGTGTTCCGTCTTTGCTGAATTCTGCAAACGCCAGCAGCGAATTTCCATCATCAGAAGTGAGTGCCACGTTGGATTCTGTCGATTGCTTATTACCGGCCAGGCGACCGGCATCAACGTCAACAAGTCGCCCTCCCTTCACCAGCAACTGGTCGGAATCCGTACAGCGATAGTGTCGCAAATGGTCCACCATTTGAATGGGATCCACCAGATGCGATTGCAGGTTGTCCGCCGTCAGGGTATCCGCGTCGATAGCCGAAGTGACCTTGAAGCGTCCAATACTGCTGCGTTCCAGGGCACTCATCAGTCCGCCGCATTGCAGCTGTTCGCCAAGATCTCTGGCGATAGATCGAATGTAGGTGCCAGTGCCGCAGGTAATCGCCAGCGTTATGGAAGGCCATTCGTAGCGCAACAGCTGAATCTCATACACGTTGACGGTTTTCGCCGACAGTGTCACTTCTTCGCCGCGTCTGGCCTTTGAGTAGGCTCGCTGCCCGGAAACCTTAACCGCTGAATACGCGGGTGGCACCTGACTGATGGTGCCAACAAATCTGATCAGGCCTGCTTGAATCTGTTGTTCTGTCGGAGGATTGTCAGGCAATTCCAGGTGTTCAACTTCACCCGTCGAATCATCGGTGTCAGAACGCTGCCCCAGTTGGAATTCCGCGAGGTAAGTTTTGGGAGCTTCCTGAAGCAACGAAATCAGCCGAGTCGCCTTGCCGACACACACCAAGAGCACGCCTGTGGCCATAGGATCAAGCGTTCCCGCATGCCCCACTTTGGCGGGCTTCACAAGACGCTGCACAACATTCACGACGTCTCGCGATGTAACGCCGGCAGGTTTCTTCAGGTTCAAAATGCCAAACATGGAACGTAATATGTCTATTCAGAAATTGTCGCAGTGACGCGAAAGGACGGGCACGGGGGCACGCGAGCTTTGGGCAGATGTGTCTTTAGGAAGCGGTCAACGCCAGGGATCAGCGTTTGGGGTGCGTCCACCATCGTGGTTGCAGAAACATGTCGCTGATTTTGATTCGAAATCCCGGCAGCGCATCATCGCCTTCCAGGTGCTGCCAATCCGCTAGTGCAAGTGTATGACCACCTTTGCGAATGACCTGCACTTCCTTCTTTACGGGATCCGTCACCCAGATCGTGTGAACTCCCATGGCCGCGTAGGCCAGAGTGCGAAACCGGATATCTGATCGGCGATCGTTGGCCGAAACAACTTCCACCACCAGCCTGGGAATCTGGCTGGCGATGATATTGTCGGTCTCTTCAAATTGCTGACCGGTGGAAAAATAGCTGATGGCCGGAACGTAAACGGTGTCCGGGTCGGAACCGACCTTCAGGCCGATTTCGTGACATCCATAGCCAACTTTCTGTTCCGCGTTTTCCTGAAACCAGGCCGCCATGGCTCGACTAAGGTTTAACACGGTTGTGCCGTGATGATCGTCCGGAGCCTGCATGATCACAGGTCGCCCTTCATGCAGTTCGTGCCAGCGACCTCCATCCGGAAGTTCGTGTTTAGTCGCCGCAAATTCTTCTGCGGTCATCTGATGGCTGTTGATCACAGTCCCGTACTCTGCTTTGAGGGTTCAATGGGAGTTTCGCTCGACGCCGCGATTGTATCGGAATCGAAAGCAATTTGAAGCTTCTGCTGTGGAACAGCGAACACTCCCGAATTGTGATTTCCGATAGGGTGCTGATAAACGGCACAAATCTGGATGACTAAATTCGGCCCGCCGCGCATAAGAAAAAGGTGATCCTGTTGCCAGAATCACCTTTTTGCAGGAAGGCCTGAGTTACGACAGTGTTACCGCGTCAGGAAGCTTCCGCTGGCCTCTTCGGCGGATTGATACGTGTATCGATCCGTCAGTTTGATCTGTAGAGATTGTCGTCGACCGGCTCGAAACACTTCGATTTGCACTGGGTTATCGATTTCCGCAAGGCTCACCAGGTTGATGAGGTGATTTTCGTCCGCAACGGGTACTCCGTTAAAGCTGATGATCACGTCATCGGCACGCACGCCAGCCAAGGCTGCTGGGGTTGGTGTGTTGCTGCGGTAAACTTTAGTGACTCGTGCACCCTGAGCTTTCGGCAGACCAAGTCGCAAGGCTGAATCGGACGTGAAGTTGTTATCCAACTCAACGCCCAGGTAAGCTCGGCGAACTCGACCATAACCGACAAGCTGTTCAAACACATGCTTTGCCAAATTGCTGGGAATGCTGAATCCAATACCCTCATTGCCACCACTGTTGGATGCAATAGCTGTGTTGATTCCGACAACCTGCCCGTGCATATCAATCAGTGGTCCGCCGCTGTTGCCTGGGTTGATGGCCGCGTCTGTTTGAATGAAGTCCTGATTGGTGACAGAACGGTCTTCGGTCAAGGTCAGGTCGCGACGACCTTTGGCACTCACGATTCCCATCGTCACAGATTGGCTCAACCCAAACGGGCTTCCCACGGCCAACACGAAGTTGCCGATGCTTACCTGATCGCTATCGCCCCATGTGCCGGTGGTCATGGGCATTTCTGCAATCTGCAGCACGGCGATGTCAGTCTCAAGATCTCGATAGACCTTTTGAGGATGAAGTTCACGACCATCAAAAGTTACCAGGTCGATGGCACTCAGTTCCGCTCCACGAATAACGTGGTTGTTGGTAATGACGAACAGTCCCTTTACTTTGGAACTTCTCATCATCACGCCGGAACCGGTTTCCTCCACGCGTCGCCCGTCGGTTTCTCGTCGAGTTGCCTGAATGTGCACGGCGGATGGCATCACTTCCGTTGAAACGCGAGCGATATGTTCGCCGCTTTGAACCAACGGAGCTGCACTGTTATATGCCGAGCTTTCAATCGGAGACGGCACTGCCGTGGCTTCCGATGTTAGTTTAAGTGAATCCAAATGGCCTCCAATCGCCAGCCCAAGGGCCAGCATGGAAGAGCTCAAGAGGATTGTGTTTGATCGTCGCGCCATCAACGTACTCTCCACGGGAAAGTGGTCATCCTTAGGCACGGCTCCGTCCGCGGTTTTGTCAGTTTACAGTGCCGAAGAACTCGGCAAAGAAGGGCACTCAGGTCCGTCGAGATACCAATGAGTAACAGCAAACTGTTTGAAGTTCAGATTGCTTTCTCTGGCGAATGTCATCGAACGAATCGATGCTGTTGGGCAAGCTCTCTTCGGCAGAAAATGCCACGACGGCGGTCTTTCCGAACCGAACGCCGAACTATCCCGCAATGTCCGACCGCAAGGCGCGAAGCAGTAACGGCAATGACGATTGTATGGCCGTGCCCCTGGTAGGCGATTGTCGGTCAGGCAGTTAAGCGGCGACGCCTGCCCAGACGCTCGTGCGAGCGACGGTACAGTTGCGACGAAATATCTTCCACGCGGCTGGGCTTCTGGGCAATTGTTGATTCAGGATCTTTAACAAGATCCACTACGGCCAACCCCTTGTTTTCAGATGCCCGGACCACTATTCGTTAATCCGGTGAGTCGGCACGGGGCGACCAGGGCGGAAGCTTTGCAATGACACCACCTTATGGTCAACGTTGATCGCCGAACTGCATGCTGCCAGTTCTTCGCGAACGATTGTTTCCAGCTCAGCCGGATCAATGGCGACTCGCGCATTCACAACCACATTTGCCGCGTTCGTTTCCGTTGACGAACTTAACGATAGTTCCGGCCCGGTAACGTTGCTGACAAGGTTGGCCACGGCGTAACTGCCATCGCACAGACCGATCACCTTTAGATGAGCGGCTTCTGCATCCAGTTGCAGCAGTCGCTGGTGAAGTCTGGCAATAAGGTCCATCAGCAAAGCGTCCAGGTGAAACGAGTTCTGGCAGGTGACTTCTACCTGACTGTTCAGCCAGCCAAGTTCCGCCTCGCCATCTGCGTAGATGTCGTAGTCCACCTCCATCACTCGCTGACCAAATGCTCCTCGCTGGTCCAGCATCGCCACCAGCGAATCCAGGCCTTCGCCCGTTTGGGCGCTACATTTCAGCACAGGACGTCCTGGATATTCGGCTTCAATCAATGATTGCAATTCAGCAACCTGATCTGCGGAAAGTTCATCAATGCGATTAATCACCACAAAGTCCGCTTCTTCGATCTGCTTCCGAAAGATGTAGTTGGCTTTCGGAGAAAACCCGCTGCCGCTGTCGCCTTTCAGAATCCGCAGTCCGTGGCTGGGCTTCAGAATCACTCCATATGGAGCGATGTCCAACGGTACGCCGTACACTTCGGTTAACGGGCGAATCACGGTGGCGACAAGGTCTGTGCAACTACCAACGGGTTCCGCCAGAATGATTTCCGGAAGCTCGCCGGCCCCCAGAGTTTCCACGGTTGAAGTCAATGCGTCGAAGTTACAGCAGAAGCACGAACCAGCGACCTCACCAACATCGAAACCCTGCGAACGCAGATTGTGAGTGTCCACAAGGTCTGTCGTTTGATCGTTGGTGACAATGCCAACTCGTTTGCCCTGCGACATGTAGTGCTGAGCCAGACGCGAAACCGTAGACGTTTTGCCCGCGCCAAGAAAGCCGCCCACCATAATATAAACTGGTTTCATAAGTCTTCTTCCAACAAGGGCATCGCCCTTGACCCGGTGGCGTGGATCGCCGAAAAATATGGTACGTTCAAATCGCCGAACCGCTCCTTTGTCGCTACGAATCAAGGGAGAAGCCCAACGCAGTGATTGATGATGTCAATGTTTAACCCGTGGTCTGCGATCGCCGGTTAATCGACTGTAATTTCCAACGCAAAACTCTGCACGACGTTCGGCGAAGCTGTTGTCAGGTCTAGTGAGTTCCATCCGGAACTTCCAAACGGCAGCATCCCAAATCCAGAAATTTCGCACCACGCTTTGCGGACGTCATCAGTTCGTCGTGCAGGCGGTAGTACATAAAGCGTCCTTGTTTACGCACTTCCACCAAAGCCGCATGCTTCATGATTTTCAGGTGATGAGAAATCGTTACGACTTCTGCTTCCAGTAACTCTGCGATGTCGCTCACAGACATTTCGCCGTAACGCAACGCGTCAACAATTCTTAAACGATGAGGATCGCTAAGCGCCTTCAGGCGTTCGGCACAATAGTCAGCTTGAAAAACGTCTGCATTTGTCATTGGTTTGGCAATCTGTGACGCCCGCACATTCTGTCATTCGTAAGTACGTTTGAATATACACGCAAGAGCAGCGACAGACAACCGGACTGCGTTTGAGTTGATTGATGAATGATGAATGATGAATTGGGGGCAATTGTTGGGTGGGAGCGACCTTTTCGCCAACTACCCGAGACTGGTGATGTGATAACAACGGTACCAACGACGTCTCAGGGCTTTGATCGCTAAGGACATCGAACGCCTGCTTCGGCCAGCCTTCGTGAAAATGACAATCGTTAAGGTCAACGCAGTTCTCCAACTCTGTCATCATTCTGACATCAAGAGTATCGATTCGATTTGCTAATGCAAAGCTCATACTAACGCAGCATGAAGCTGTAAGGCGTTTCCTGTAAGCAGCTTACGGAACATTTTCAGTTTTGGCACGTTTTCCGCAAAGCTGAAAACGCATCAGGCCTGAATGAATCGCAACGACGTGGTTTGCAGAGTCTGACGAATTCCCGCACTCCCCCCGGAACAGGAACCAGAACCATGACGATTCAAAAGACACTGTTGTTCAGCCTCGCTAGTTTGATCTTCGCCAGCACTGCAAACGCTCAATCACATTGCCATCGGCCAATTGTCGTTCCCCCGTCGCATCATCATCACCACCATGGCTACAGTCGCCCAGTTGTGATTAACCACGTTGCTTCGCGAGTTGCCCCGTACATTTCAGCTCACCTGACTCACACGTCGTACTCACCCGGCAGCTATCAAACCGCTGGCCTGGCACCTTTGCCAACGAACGTCAGCTTTGGAGCGTACTCGCACGTTGACGAACTGGCTTCACGGCTGGAAATTCTGATGAACGAACTCTGCCTGGATATGTACTACAACTACTCACACAATCCAGGATTTCAGGAAACGTACTCAGAAGCTTACAGCCTGTACCAGACGGCCAAATACATTCACGCATCAGAACACCATTACAATCGTGAAGCCATTCGCAGCCAGCTAAGCGGAGCCGACGCGTTGTTTCATCACATTCAGGATGACGTTCGAGGTTGGTCGCGAGCTTCGAATCGCCAGATTGGAACGCTGGGCATCTTAACCAAGATGGAAATGACCGAAGAAACAATTCACCACTTGATGGAAGATCTGGGAGTGTCCGCCACGCCAGGCCTTGAAGAGCCGCCCGTGCCAGCAGGTTTCAGCCCAGCCGGTACACTCAGCGTGCCGCCACTGCCATAGTGCGATGAACGGTATTTCAACAACAGAGCGGCCCCCAGAATTCCGGATCACATCATTCAGCAAGCCCTGACTTTTGCTCAGCAAAGGTCAGGGCATTTTTGTGCGATTATATCCGATGGCCTGCGAGGCTGTCGATTTAGTCGGGAACAAGCCCCAGTCGGCTGATTAAGTCGACAGCCTGCTACGCCACCGGCAGTTGTTGTGCCGCATTATAGGCTTAACAGGCCGTCGGTGTTCAGGCGCAGCAGGCACGTGTGTTTTGTTCTGCACGCCAAACTGCCCGGGGAAAACGCTGTCGGCTGGGGCATTCCCGCGATAAACCTGACTTCGTGCATTGCGGGCGACTTGAATAGCGATTCGGGACGTGCGAACATCTGCTGTACCAATCGATTGCAGATTGTTCCGCTTCGTTATTCGATATAGAAGTCTATCACTCCTATGACCGTCACCAGAAACGCCGCGATTCTTGTCGCTATCTTTAGTATCGCAACGGTTCAATCTGCGAGAGCTGCTGGTAGCAGCAAATCGGCCACGCGACCGAATATCGTCTGGCTCAGTTGTGAAGACATCAGTTCTCACCTGGGTTGCTATGGCGATCCCAATGCAACCACACCCAACCTTGACGCATTGGCAACACAAGGCGTTCGGTACACTCAGGCGTTTACTGTTCATGGAGTGTGTGCTCCCTGCCGAACTGGCATCATCACCGGCATGTACCCAATCAGTATTGGTGCCAACCACATGAGATCCAAGGCTACTTTGCCGGATCACATCAAGTGCTTTCCGCAGTATCTGAAAGATGCCGGATACTACTGCACCAACAATTCCAAGACCGACTACAACTTCCACTGGAAGGAAAACGACGTCTGGGATGAATCGTCCGGCAAGGCTCACTGGAAGAACCGTTCGTCTGACGATCAGCCGTTCTTTGCCGTGTTCAACATGACGATGACTCACGAAAGCAAGATCTGGCCCAAAGGCTGGGAAGGCGTTGTTAAGGATGTGCCGAAAGACAAGCTGCATGACCCTGCAAAGATCAAAGTTCCTCAGCTATACCCGGACACCGCAGAAGTCAGAGCCGCTCATGCTCGACTGCTGGACATTATTATGGTGATGGACACCAAGGTCGGGCAGTACCTGCAGGAAATTGAAGACGCCGGACTTGCCGACAACACGATTGTGATTTACTGGTCAGATCACGGCAACGGGTTTCCCAGAGCCAAACGCTGGATTTACGACAGCGGAACACTGGTCCCCATGATCGCTCGCATACCGGAACAGTTTCGAGCTGACGGTCAGGGAATTCCCGGAAGTGTGGACGACCAACTGATTAACCTGATTGATCTTGGCCCGACGGTGCTTAACCTTGCAGGGGTGAAGATTCCAGACAACATGCATGGCCAGCCGTTTCTGGGAAGCAACCTGCCACCGCAGCGCCAGTACATTCACGGAGCTCGCGATCGCATCGACGAACGCTTCGACCTGGTCCGGTCCGTTCGCGACACTCAGTATCGTTACGTCCGAAATCTGAATCCGTGGCGTCCGGCGTTGCAGCACATTGGCTATGCGGAAACCAGCGTTGTTCGGAAAGAAATGCGTCGCCTGAAAGCAGAGGGCACGCTGCACTCTGAATCAGCTCAGTTCTTAAATGATACTCGACCAGCAGAAGAACTTTACGACCTGAAGGCTGATCCCTGGGAACTGAACAATCTTGCTGCGGCCCCCAACATGGCCAGCGTTTTGAATCGCCTGCGAACAGAATGCGATCGCTGGCAACTGGATGTGCGAGATGCTCACCTGATTCCCGAAGCGATTCTTGATGCCGAAGAACGCGAAGTAGGCAGTCGCTGGGCAATTCTGCACAACGCAGAATCGGGAGCCGAACGTACTCAGCAATTGCTGAATGTCGCAAAAACGGCCCCCGCCGCGACCAGCAAAGATGCGTCAAGCCTGATCAAATCTGCGACAAGCAGCGACCCCGCTATTCGATGGTGGGCCATCACTGGAATTGGCAACATTGGCGCCATGGACGCAGCGTGTATGAGAGCCGTCAATGCCGCCATGTACGATGACTCGCCGTCTGTTCAAATTGCGGCGGCCAGAACATTGCATAAAGACGGCAAAGACCAGTTAGCACTTGATTTGCTGGAATCCGCTTTACAAAACAAAAACGACTTCGTGCGGCACGCGGCCTTAATTGAACTGGATGAAATGGGTTCCGCAGCCGCACCTTTGCTGGACCAGATTCAGCCGTTGGCAAAAGGCAAAGGCTACGCTCCCGATGTTGCTCGCCACATTGTGGACACCCTGAAAAAGTAGAATCCGAGTGACCGCGATTTTGCCACCACCGTGTGGCAGGAAAAAATGGCGACGCCAAGACACCGGGCGGCATGAATTATGGAGGCGTCTCTGAAGGCGAAAACGTACTTCGCTGAACTGCGAAGAGTTCGCAATGCTGCTGCTGATTTGTCACTTTGAAAATGAGTCGCTCGTCGCAAAAATGTACTTGATGTTTTGAAGACATAAGTTTTGTTAAAGAATCAGCCTTGCCGAAGAGTTGGTGATGTGATGGTTGCAAAACGGCCATTTTGGAGTAGCGAGTTATGTTTTTGCGGATACTTGTTTGTGTTTTGCCCGTTATTTTGTGCCTGACGGGGTGCGACCGCACGGCAAAGTTGACCAGACTTAAATCCGGCGTCACGTTTGAAGTGCATTCAATTTTGGCAACCGCCAGTGCGAACACGATCAGCATGCCGGCCCCCGACACGGGTGAAGAAGTGTTTCTGTTTGTGAACCCTTTGGTTACTGCGGCAGACGTGGTGTTTGCAACTGCCACCACAGACGAATTCGATTTGGTGGCATTGAATGTGATTGTCAACAAGGCAGCCGGAGCCACCTTGGCAGCAGCAACTGCAACTCCTGGATCCAGGCTGGGTGTAGTGGTTAACGGTAAGCTGATATTTGTTTCTCCTGTCGTTACTGCCACAATCTCCAATTCGTTTGCAATTTCCGGATCGTTCAACATTGAGGACTGGAATGCGATACTGGAATAGGGCATGTTAATTGGTGGCAGTGTGTTGATATCAAGGTCGGTCAGGCGTGAATGAAGGGATCCTTGAATGAGCGGCAAGACGGTGCTTTTGCGTTGGCAGCGGCGAGGTTTGATTGCGGCGGTATTATGCGTGATATCAATGTTGTTTGCGTTGCCGCTGGTGGTGCTGTTGGGCGGAGGCATTGCGGCCGCCGTGAGTGGGTTTCTGTTCTTAAGCCTGTTCGCTTTTATTCAGGTTCCATTGTTGTTGTTACTTCGTTTTAACAAGCAGTTTGGCGCCACAACGTGGGGGCTGCCGACACGGGCAGTTTCGGAAAGTACTGTAGTTGCCGCGGCGAAGAACTAACGTCACAGACCAGTACGCAGCGCAGGCAAGCAGATCTATTCAACAACCGGATTCGTGGCCCCTAGTAAGACGCTCTATTGAATGGGGATCTTCAGCACAATCCCCCACGGCTGATTTCACGCTCAATTCCCTCGCATTTTGCTCTTCAGAGACTGTCACAGTCTTCGTCAGGGCCTTCCTGACCGGATTTCCGCTCCCGTATTGCCGAAAACAGGCGGTTGGTCGGCGAAGCCTTTTGAGGAAACGGGCTGAGCTGAGTACACTAATCGCTGACGAATTTTGGCAATCGCCGTCACAACTGGCGGTCACGGCATCGTTTCGGCGGCATTATTCGCAATAAACAATAAACCAGATCAGGCGTTCGCTTCGAGTAATTTCAGCGGCCGCCGGGAAATGTGACACTGCGGCGTAATCACGCGGCGATGTCGCTAAAAAAGAATCCGGCCAAAACCGGCCAGGTTGGCTGTCTTAACAAATTTAGAACTATCCACGTATGTCGCTGCCAATTATTGAACCCGATGCACCTGTGCCAATGATGTCCGTTCCGGAAGTGACGGGCCCCAGCAAGGGCAGTTACGCTTTCGTGAGCCTGGGATGTCCGAAAAATCTGGTCGACAGCGAACGCATGCTGGGTAGTCTGGCCATTGACGGTTATTCCCTGGTGACGGACCCTGCCAATTCCGACTTTGTGATCGTGAACACCTGCGGCTTTATCGAAAGCAGTCGGCAGGAATCCAAAGCCGTCATTCAGGAAATGTTAGACCTGAAACGTCAGGGCAAGACCAAGGGAGTTATTGTCGCCGGCTGCCTGCCTCAGCGTTTGGAAGAAGGCGGGCTGATTAATGAGATGCCTGAAATCGACCACGTTGTAGGCGTCTTCGGTCGCGACGAAATCACCAAAGTTGCCGATCGACTTGTCGGCGGAATGAATGAACAGCGCGAGTTGTTTCGTCCGGCCCCAATTAAGGCCATGGACGACCGAGCCCGCCTGCGAATCACGCCCGCCCACTATGCTTACCTGAAGATTTCAGAAGGCTGCGATCGTACGTGTACGTTTTGTTCGATCCCCATGATGCGTGGTAAACACATTACCAAGCCGATCGAAATGGTGGTTGAAGAAGCTCGCGAACTAGCGGCTGACGGTGTTCGAGAGCTGATTCTGGTGGCTCAGGATACAACCTATTACGGCATGGATCTGTATGGCGAAGTGCGGCTGGTCGAGCTGCTGAAAGAACTGGACAAGGTGGACGGCATTGACTGGATTCGCCTGATGTATCTGTACCCGGTTCACTTTACCGATGCATTGATTGATCAGATTGTGGCGTCGCCCAGGATTATCCCTTACCTGGATATGCCGCTGCAGCACATCAATTCCGCCGTGCTGAAACGTATGCAGCGTCGAGTTAATTCTGAGGCAACACGGGAACTGGTCACGAAGCTGCGAGAACGTGTTCCGAACCTTGTACTGCGAACGACCTTCATCGCCGGCTTTCCGGGGGAGACTCAGGAACAGTTTGAAGAGTTGCGTGACTTTATCAAAGAGACTCGTTTCGAACGGATGGGCGTGTTCACATATTCCGTAGAACCGGGAACTCCCGCGATCAAGCTGGATGGCCATCTGGATGAAGCTGTGAAGGATGCTCGCCGAGACGAACTGATGGAATTGCAGCAGCAGATCGCCTTCGAACACGCTGATTCGCTGATCGGATACGAACTGGACGTCATCATCGACGAAGAAGTGGAAGAAGGCGTCTACATCGGACGATCTTTCGCGGATGCTCCGGAGATCGATTCCAACGTGTTTGTTTCCGGTGAGAACCTTGAAATCGGCAGCATGGTGCCAGTTGAGATCGTTCGTCGCGAAGATTACGATCTGATCGGTGTGGCCATCACGGAAGACGTCATTGAATAACAGTTGTGGCCGTGCCGCTTGATCAAGCGGCACGGTTGTCGACCTTGTTTTGATCGCCCATGATGTTGCGGCATTGAAAACAGCATTGCTTTGTCACGCACCGCGAAGCACGCTGCATCAATGTAAATAACCTGGATGAAGCATCATCAAAACGGACTAATTTTGCGATGGATCGCAGTAAGGTCTTTTCAGTCGCTATTAAGCTATTAACCTGCCCTGCAAAATTCGAACAATCGTCGGTTTAAACACAGAACTCAGAACGAACAGCATGAGCGTTTCGGAGACAACAGTCAGCGACACAAACAAGCCAGCCAGGCTGGGGCGAGAATCGCTGAACCTTCCGAATTTTATCACCATCAGTCGTTTCGCGCTGTCGTTGATTCTGTTTGCCTTAATCGATATCGGCGGGTACTGGCTGACATCCACGGCGTTGTTTGTATTTGCGGCGTCCACCGATTGGCTGGATGGCTATCTGGCTCGCAAGTACGGCCAGGTAACGACTCTGGGCCGAATTCTGGATCCGTTTGTCGATAAGATTATCGTGGGAGGCGCTTTTCTGTTTCTGCTGGCTAAGTCAGGGGCAAGCGAAAACGGTGTTGTGCTGAATTCCGGCGTTAACGCATGGATGGTGATTATTGTCATTGGTCGAGAAATGTTCATCAGCAGCCTGCGTGGTTTTCTGGAACAACAAGGCAAAGATTTTTCCGCCAGCATCAGCGGCAAACTGAAGATGGCTCTGCAATGTGTGGCCGTTACAGCCAGCCTGTTGTCACTGAGTCCCGCTGTAGAATACTCGTGGTTGGTACTGACACGCGATGTGTTGCTGTGGTCTGCCGTGGCAGTTACCGTTTGGAGCGGACTGGTGTACGTGGTGCGAGCCGTGAAATTGCTTCGCGAGAAATAGTGCTCACCCAAACTCGGAGGCTGTTTCGTTCTGCAGGCGAAGCAACTTTGATTCAGTTTTTAATTTACGCTGAACGCAGGCCAAACGACGCCTGACAGCACAATGGCAGTCTTTGCGGCCGAAGCATGGCACCAAATTTCCTTAATCGGCGCAATTCAATTTCGATCGTCTGATGACAACAGAAACTTCCAAGTGGACTCCCGGTGGAGGACTACATTTCGAACTGCTGGCAACCAGCGGGCAAGCTCGTCGAGGGCGCTTCGTTACGGCTCATGGAGTCGTGGACACGCCGGCGTTTATGCCCGTCGGCACGCAAGCGACCGTTAAGTGCGTACTGCCGCAGCAGGTTGCCGACACGGGGGCTCAGGTGGTTCTGGCCAACACTTACCACATGGGGCTTCGCGACCGAACTCAGATTGTCGAACGTCTGGGCGGCCTGCATGGAATGATGCGTTGGGATCAAACCATTCTCACGGACTCCGGCGGGTTTCAGGTGTTCAGCCTGCCCGACCGAAAGATCACGGAAGAAGGCGTCAGCTTCCAGTTTCGTACGTCTCAGGACGAACACGGAGAAGCCATGACTCTGTCGCCCGAAAAGGCGATGGACATCCAGCGCAGACTGGGAGCCGATATTGTGATGGCCTTCGACGAATGCGTCGATCACAAGGCGCCTCGAAACTATATGAGCCAGTCATTAGATCGCACGCTGCGATGGCTGAAACGCTGTGCCGATTGCCCGATTCAGGAACACCAGCACCTGTTCGGCATCATTCAGGGCGGCATGGAACTGGACCTGCGCGCGAAAGCCGTCAAACAGGTGACATCGCTGAACCTGCCCGGTTACGCCATCGGTGGCGTTTCCGTGGGAGAAGGCCATGAAGCGATGGTGCGAATTGTACGTCACACCGCGCCGTTGATGCCCGCCGATCAGGTGCGATACCTGATGGGCGTGGGGCTTCCGGAAGACCTTGTGGCTTCTGTGCGAGCCGGAATGGACATTCACGACTGCATCATTCCCACGCGTTATGCTCGCGAAGGTACCGTCTTTAACTGGGACGGAAAAATGCGGCTGCAGGACAAACGCTTTCGCAAAGACCGCTATCCGATTGATACCGCTTGTTCCTGCGTAGCGTGTGCGGGCGGCTTTAGTCGAGCGTACCTGCGACATCTGCTGTTTGCCGACGAAGGCCTGTATCAGACGCTGGCCACCTTACACAACCTGCAATTCTATCAGGACCTGATGAAGGCCATGCGAACCGCCATTGAAGACAACGTCTTCGATCACTGGGCGGCTGCATTTCTGCAACGCTATCTGCCAAAGCGTCGTTAGACCTCTGGATTGACGAAACATGTTCACATTGAGTCAAATTTTCAGAGCGACAGCGGAGCTTTTTCGGTCGGTAGCTCGCAGCGTCTTAGGCACTGCCTCGTTAGAGTTTTGCTTAAAATGATGCACACGGTCCGCATGTTGGTCGTAGCGACAACGGTGCGCCTTAGCGTTTGGAACGCCACACGTCTTCCAGCCAACCACGCCACCAAGTCAAGGGCGAGCCCCTTGTTAGAATTCCAGTTGAGCTCGAACAGCGAAGATATCGGTATCGCTGCTGCCGACCGGCGCTCTGTTCAGGTCTGCTTTGATGTAGTTGAATTGCATCTTGGTGTAGTTGTTCAAATACCAGTTCAAACCGTAAGTCATGTTGGTTAATTCGCCACCTGTGATCAGGCCGTCGTTAAGGTCAATCCATGAATACCGCACGGCCACTTCCCACGCTCCAAAACCGCAGGATGTCCCAACGGGATGAGCCGGCTTTATTCGGCCGAGGGCGGCACTTGTCTTGTTGTACGGACGGTGTTCTCCCGTCATGATCCAGCCCATTTGAGCGTAGTAGGACGGAAACGTCGCGTTGTTGCCGCTGTCTGTATTCACCAGCGAATAGCGAAGTTCAGACTGAGCGTGCAGGGGGCCCCATGTGCCCGCCAGTTCAGCATTAAACAGGTTGGCATTTTCTGCAGGAATCGGCAGTGTGTCGACGAAAAACGGAACAGAACCAGGTTCATTCACCGGACCACCGAATTCCGGAACGTTGCGATAGCGAATATTGCTGTCTGGATTCGCCACAAAGCTATAGCCGCCGCCAATGTGGACAAGAAAATCGTTGCACGTGTCTTCCAACAGGACTCGCGTAACTCTGGCGGCTCCACCATAACCGCGGTCGCCGATGCTGTTACCGAATGCATCTGTTCCGCTGCCGAAGATCGACGCGGCCCATGTGGCATTTTCGTCGGCAGTTGAATCGTGAAACCCAATGCCGAACTGCCGGAAGGGGGCCATCCCGAACATCAGCGGACGTTCCAGAAAGGTAAGTTCTTTAACGCTGGTCAGTTCGTCCAGGCCAAACGGCTGACGCTATTGTCCAATTCGAACATTGCCGAAAACGGGGACTTTCGAGATGTCCAGCCAGACGTCCATGAACGAGGGACGCCCGTTGAACGCAAAGTCCATTTCCAATTGATAGCTTACATTGTCAGCAACTTTGCCAATGGCAGCAATTCGAGCACGCCGAAATCCTCGGTCATCCTGCACGTCTCCCACGGTTGCCGTGCTGGCAGCATCCTGTCGAAACCACGCTGAATCGGCCTGAAAGAACCCCGTCACCTTGACGGATGGATACACCGGAGCAGCAGGAGCCATGGATGAGGCTGCTTTCGGCTTTTCACTAAGGGCGAGCTTTAGGTGCCTGAGTTCCTCTTCCAGTGCCAAAAATCGAGCGTCAAGTGGATCGACTGACGCTGGCGCCACTTGGGTGTCTGGTTCCTGAAATGTGACGGCCGTTGGCAGGAATGGCGGACTGTTACCGTCGTTAAACAATGGCAGTGAGTCGCCAGCCATGGTGTTGGAGACCATAGCGACAGACGTGATTGCGAGAAGTAGTAGCTGTCGTCCGGAAGTTAGTTTCCGGACTTTGCCTGGTTCGTTGCAATTCATCATAATCGTTCCGTCGTGTTTTGCGGGCAATGGCCTAAGCAACAATGGTTGCTTAGGATGCTGCACGATTTATCGGTTCGATTGTTTGCATGGTACGGGCTACAACGATTGTTCGGCCTAATCTTAACGATGATGCAGGCTTCCATGTGCTATAACTTACCCAACGGTCACAACTGGGATCTCGCCCTCTTCGGCAAAAACTGCCACCAGCAGCTAAACTGCTTTAATCACTCGCGATCGAAGCACTGGTTAACTATGTCTGAAGGACTGACGGCGATATGTTGCTGCGCTGACAGATAGGCGGCATCGACCAACGCCATGGTGTGCAGATTGTCCTGGCCGTTTCCCTGTGGAACCGTACCGGATTCAAGGCTGCACAACAGGTCGGCCATCGGTCCGATAAAGGCATCCGGAAACCAGGCTTCATCCCACCGAGGTTGATGCCAGCCGCCGGAGTCGTCAATTGTTGTGTAGTCGAGCGTACTGGGAGTTCTTTCTGGATACCCGGGCCAGCCAATGGTTCCGCGTGCCATGCCGCGAGTTCCTTCAACTCGCCAACGAATGCCAATGTCGTCGGCAGCACCTTCTCTGGCGGGCCCGGCCCAGACATCGTCCCACGCAGACGCCCGGACTCCGGAATCGTACTCCAGAATGTACAGAGCAATTCCATCCTGATGGTCGAACTTCTGGCTGGTGCGAGGATCGGGAGTCACGCTGGCGAAAATGCGATCGGGATTCCCCAGCCAGTAACGAAACGTGTCCAAATGATGGATACTCATAATTCGCAACGTCACCCAACCCTGTCGTTCCTGCCACGGCATCCAATGCGGAATAGCTCGCATGTCAATCGTCGCCAATACGGGGTCACCCAATTTCCCCGAATCCAACAGATACTTGCAGGCTCGCACAGAATGGTCGAACCGCATATTCTGATTCACGGAAAGCACAACTCCGGCATCGTCGCACATTTTCACAATCGCAGCCGCTTCTGAGTAGTTCGATCCCAGCGGCTTCTGAGCCAGAATTCCTCGCAGACTATTGGGAGCGGCTAACGCTCTGCGAATGATGTCGGCTTCGCAATCGGGAGGCACCGCAACGTCCAGCACCTTCACGTTGGGATCGGCAACCAATTGCTCAACAGTATCGTAGACTTTGGCGATGCCGTGGCGATTGGCCGCAGCTTCTGCGTTGGTTCGCGTGCGTGAAGTGATTGCAACGGGGTTCAAACCGTGACGGCGATAGGCCACCAAATGGCAGTCAGCCATGATAAACCCGGCTCCCACGCAGCCGATACCAACTGACCGATCAAGTGGTAACGGTGTGTGAATCGATTTCAGAAGGCTGTCTTCAAACATTCAGTCACAATTCAAAGAAAGGAATCGTTTCGCAGTTTTCTGTGAACGTCGCTGGTTGAAAGAGGAGTGCTGCATCTGATACTGGTTCTGCAGCAGATACTGTAAGTTATGGTCGTAATTCGTTGCAAAAAAAACGCACAGACGCAGTTGCCTTGGGGCGTGCGGCGTTCGACTGAGCTTGCGAAGGCAGCCCCGGGGATTTCGTTGTACCTCGCTCCAGTTGCGGCCACTCATCGTGCGTCCATCTCGACAAGCGTCAATTCAAAGCCTGAGCCACGGTGTTTAACACATCACCACCATCCCAACCGGGATGGCTAAACCGAGATGGCTAAGTTGTGGGCGGTTCTTCAATTCTCAACGTGACGGCGTCAACATGAGTGCCCGGTCCGGTTAGCGGAATGCTGACAATGTTGTAGTCGGCCAATTTGTCGCTGACATCAAATTCACACGTGGACTCAACACATCGAATCGCCCCAATATGAGAATCGTTGACTTGAATCGATTTCAAATCGGGAACACCGTCAACGACCAGCAATAGTCGAGTCCGGTTGTCAACTCCACTGGGTTTATGAAACTTCCGTCGAATCCGAATGGGAAGTTCGCCGGGGGCTTTTGCTGGAACAACAAAAGGTAAAACGCAGCGTTCCCAATTGTCTTCGTCAGCCGCAGAACAATCCCACGGGCCAGCAAGTCGGATATCGTGTGGCATAGTGTTTTTCGATCTCAGTTCGATGAATATCGGAGCGATTCCGAGCGGCAGCTCGAATGGTCTGACGCGTGGCCTCGTTAGACTTCTTAAAGCAGCAAACTTGTTCACGTTGAGTCAAGTTTTCAGAGCGACAACGGAGCGTTTCTGAGCGTCAGCTCAAATGATCTGAGGCACGGCCTCGTTAGAATCTTGCCTGTCGCTGGTACAGGTATTCGGTAAGAGCTTTGTCGAAGGGCATGCTTGTATCAAGAGCGACATAGTCGGCACCCAAAGAGAAGCAGACTTCTTTGTATCGCGTTCTTAGTTCGTTTAATGCGTCCAGATAGTCGCCTCGAATACCCGCCGCATCGACGATCTGGTTTTCGTTGGATTCCGGGTCCAGCAGGTCCACGCTTCCGGAAAACGGAAACGTTACTTCGGCTTCGTCCAGCACGTGAAACAGGATCACGTCGTGTCCCGCATAACGCAGCATCCGTAAACTGTCGATGACTTCATCCGGATCGGTCAGCAGATCCGACATCAGCATCATCAGGCTGCGATGCCGAATCATGCTGGCGATTTGCTTCAGATTGGCACCGATATTTGTTTCGCCCTGAGGCTTCGCTTGCTGAAGAACCGTCAGGATATTGCCCAGTTGAGAACGCCGGCTGCGAGCTGGCAACGAATGCAGCAGCTTTTCACCAAACGTGACCAGACCCACCGGGTCCTGTTGGTGAATCATGAGATACGCAATCGCGGCTCCCAGACAAATTGCATAATCAAATTTCGTCAGCTTCTGGCGATAGGTGTAGTCCATGCTGCGAGACACATCCATCAGCAGATAGCCGGTGATGTTGGTCTCAGCCTGATAGCGTTTCACATAGATGCGGTCGGTTCTGGCGAAAACCTGCCAGTCGATATCCTTGGGATCGTCACCTGGGTTGTATCGTCGATGTTCGCTGAATTCGACGCTGAACCCATGGAACGGACTTGTGTGCAGCCCCGACAGAAAACCTTCCACAATAAACTTCGCGCGCAGGTCCAGGCGAGCGATATTTTGAATCACTTCTGGTTTTAAGTATTGCTCAGACGAAGTCATGGTTGGGCTGGCGTGGTGTAAACAAACAGACGTGGGGAATGATACGAAAGATTGCTGCCGGGCAGAAGTCACGCAGCATTTCGAATCACCGGGCGGCAATTCATGAATTGGTTTTCTCTGGCGGATTTATACGTTTTCGCTGCAATCGAGACGAGACCAGCGGAATCGCTTTAGCAATGACGACAGGGAAAGAAAACCAGTTGTTTGCGGATTCTCCGACTTTGATCGTACTTTGCAGATGTTGCCGACGCATCGTTTCCTGAAACCTGGTCTTGCCTATAATTGGGCTTTGCAGGAGAACTTAGTTGTTTCGCTTTCAGATGCTGAACATCTGATGGGGTTTCGGACATTCGGCTATCGAATCGATTTTTTTCATTAGCTCAATTCCGCCAGTGAATGAGCATTCTGTCGACATAAACACTGTCTCGAATTTTGCACGCAGGTGCCGCTATGCCAACTCAAATTTCACGCCCTGACGTTGCCGACATGGTGATTCGAACTTTTGAACGGTCGATCCATCCGGAGTTGTTTGAATCAGAAAAGCAGTGCACCATTAATTTCGGCGGAAGCAAGGCGAAGCTCAGGCTGGGACGAACAGGGCATGTGATTGAGTTTCGGAGCGGCAACGCGATTCTCACTGAGGTTGCCGTAACAAAGCATGAGGAAATGCCGTCCACAAACAAGGTGATTGATCGACGGCTGATTGGCTATCGAACTCATATGGTCGACCTTCCGGGAGTTCGCTACCACTGCAGCTTTCAGCTGGAACACGTTCCGTTGGACGTTTATCTGCAGCTTCATCGCGAAATGGAAGTCGATGCACAAAACGCAACTTTGGCCATCCAACTGCCTGGTGCCACGCCGCAAAGTCCGGACTGCATTAGCCTGCTGAAGTGCGACATTCTGCAGGAAGGACTTGTCGTCCACGGATTCCACACCTTCCCCGAAAATGCTGCCATCCTGCGAATTCAAACATTGTTTGAATTGCTGTAACTGCGCACGATTCTCGTTCGACATGCGGCTGGTCATTAGTTGCCAATGCAGTGCGTCATTTATCGTCGTCTGATGCCACACCCGGGGACACCGGCCTACGCGAACACTTTGCGTAGTGATGCCACTGCTTGAAGTTGCTGCTGTTCTGTTTTCACCTGCCTGTGCAAAAGCGCGTCAAGCGTTGTTAAGACTGGAAGCGGCCGTTACCAATCACAAAGCAGCCGTCCGTTTCAGTTCCGGAATAATCCGATAAGTTTTGGCGATCGCGTTTCAACACCCGCGGACAATCGTTACAGCCGGACCAAAATTTCATCGGTTGCGTCCGATTCCACTCTCCGTTCCGTCCGCCGGTCTGAAGTTGACCAATCTTTCAGCAAACACGGACTCCTTACGCACCAAGGACTCTGTTTGAATTTCACCGGGAAAGCTCTGGAAGCAGAAGAAGGCGGCTCAATGGCCAAGTCGAGAAACCAACGGAAAAAGTCGGTCGCAGATGCTCGAGTTCAGTACTCGCTGGCAATGAGAGTTGTCATGCATTTTTCGATCTTTATCGTGGCCGGCACATTTTTTGGCATCATTAATCAGTTTCTGGCTGACCCATTCGGCAGCGTCAAAGAAAACCTGATGACTTTCTTTAGAAGCTCTGCCCCGTTTCTGATCGCATTAGTGTGTTTGATGCCCGTTTTTGTGCGAGACACGCTGACACTTAGTAACCGAGTGGCTGGCCCTATTCATAACATGCGAAACACAATCCGCAGTCTGTCGAACGGAGAAACAGACGTGCGGCCTCTAAAGTTCCGCAAGGGCGATTTCTGGAATGATCTTCCGGATTCATTTAACAAAATGGTGGAAACGCTGCGCAACAGCCAACCTGTTTCAACAGACACGGCAGCCTCTGCAAAATCACAGGCGGCGCCAAACAAAGAGCTGGTGGAAGTCTGACAGTACAAATGTTTTTGCCGGCACTTTTAGACGGATATAGATACAGGGGCATCTTGGATGAGAAAACAGAGTGCGGCAAATGGACGAGCGACGCCGAGCAGATCTGGCGTCGCTGCTGCCGAATTTGCAGTCTGTCTGCCTATTCTTTTGGTGATCGTTATCGGGACCATTGAGGCCTGTTCAATGATCTATCTGAAGCAATCGCTAAGCGTTGCTGCGTACGAAGGTGTGCGAGCGGCTCTAAAGCCTGGTGCTGAAACGGCTGATGTCGACGCGGCCTGCAAACAAATACTGACAGCCCGAAAAGTAAGTGGGGCCACCGTTACCATTACTCCAGGTGACTTTGCAAGCCGGCCAGAGCAAACGTGGATTACGGTTAGAGTCGTCACAACTGGCGGCGCCAATTCCGTGATCAGTGGCTGGTTTTATGACAATCTAGTTATTGATGGCGAAGCCACAATGATGAAGGAATTCGATTAATGTTGAAGTCAACCGCTTGTCGCCCAACCATCAGGCAGCAGTCAGCTGATCGCCGGGGAGCGATTTTGATGCTGATTGTGATGTGCCTGCCAGTGATTCTTGCCTTTGGTGCATTCGCAATCAACGTTGCCTGGATGCAGTTAACCCGCACAGAACTGCGGACAGCAACCGACGCGTCTGTCAGAGCTGGCAGTCGCACTCTCAGTATTACTCAGGATACAGACGCTGCTCGTACTGCCGCTGTTACGGCTGCGTCGAAAAATACAGTCGCTGGAACAGGGCTGGTTCTTACAGCGACCGATGTTCAATTCGGAAAATCGTCAACAGACGCAGCTGGTAAGTATTCGTTCGCAGCACAGTCTGAAACAGCAACCACAAACAACAGCGTGCGTGTCACCGGACGTCGCACGGCAGGATCAGGTTCCGGTGCCATCCCAATGCTGTTTGCCGGTGTCTTCGACAAGGGAACGTTTGAACCTGTCAAAACCGCCGTGGCGACTCATATCGACCGTGACGTGTTTCTGGTACTGGACCGATCCGGCTCCATGACGACCACGACTCCAGGTAGCAGTAATCGCTGGCTGGATCTTAAAAAAGCCGTTCAGGCATTTCTGGATACGCTGGCCGCTACACCTCAGGATGAGCTTGTGGGAGTCGTGACATATTCTTCCACCTCAACACTGGATGAAAATATGAATCTGAACTACGGGCAACTGATGTCTACGATCAACGGCAAGCCGGTCTCAGGAGCTACCGCAATCGGACTCGGATTGCAGGATGGGATTGCTGGCGTCACTAGTCTCGGCTATGCAAGACCTACAGCCGCCAGGACAATCGTTTTGATGACCGATGGAATTCATAACACCGGTGTTTATCCCGACGTTGTGGCGGCCACTGCAGCAGCTCAGAAGATTACAGTGCACACAATTACATTCAGTGCTGGAGCCGACCAGGTTCTGATGAAGAAGGTTGCTCAAATTGGTGGTGGTAAGCACTGGCATGCAGACGATCAGGCTGGCCTGGTTGCCGTGTTTAAAGAAGTGGCGAACAACCTGCCTACATTGATTACCGAATAATTCGACAATTCGAAATCGCCTGTGCTTTGGAAGCTCAGATTTCACGTTGAACGGGCCGGGCTGATTCAACGTTGCGGCAGCTGCATCCAATCAAGCGGCATTCGCGACATCAGAAAAGTGTTAAAGCATGAAACCATCCGCATTCCGAATCAGACGTACGATAAGCGAGCGTTCAAGGTTGCAGCCTTCTTCGTGGCTTCGTAAAGGCGTCACGGCTGTTGAGTTTGCCATTGTGACACCGGTGTTTCTGATTCTGGTTTTTGCGGGACTTGAATTTGCCGTTATCGGCACCATTCGAAGCACGTCACACAACGCTGCCTACGAAGCGGCTCGAATGCTGGTGATTCCGGGAGCTCAAGCCAACGACGGAATTGCAGAAGCGAAGCGAATTTTGGGAATCGTCGGAGTCGATACGTTGACCGTCACCGTGAGCCCAACAACGATTACCGACACGACTCAAACCGTTGAAGTTAATATCAGCGTTCCGTATGCTCAGAACGCCATCTTCACACCATGGTTTGTTGGCAACATTGTGCTGAAATCCAGTTGCAAGCTGAACACAGAACGCTACGACGGAACTTGATGCAGACTTGTCAGCGACGCGCTAAGCTTCGTTAGCGCTCCCCCTGCAGGCAAGCTGAAATGCAATGTTCTATTTCGAGACCTGCTGCTGCCGCAGCTTTATGATTGCGTTGGGATCGTCAGGCGCAATACCTGGGTCAACGTACTTTTGAAGATCTCGCATGGCGATCACTTTGTATTTGTTGACGCTTAGATACTTCATATAAGACTCAAAATTCTGCTGTGGCGAATTCACCCAGCTGTGAGCCGTATCGGGCACGCCGTGAAACTGCAGCACCGCGATGCGACCATCTTTGGCCTGCTGAACAGCACGGATGAAGTCGGCCAGTGTCCAGTTTGGCCGAGCATCTCCGGCTGAAGGCACCAGCAGCGGATGGTCCTTGTTTGGTTCGAAGGCAAACCCGCGTCCCTGTTCGTAAGGATATTCCGGAGCACCACCTCGGCGCGCAAACAGGATTCCATGCTCACGCAGACCACCGAATGCCTTTAGCGAAGTCGCATTTCCGGGCCACGCAAACGTAACTGGTTGAGTAATCCCGTGAGCGGCACACTTCTGGTTAATGCCACCCAACTGTTCACCCAGCTTGTCCACCTTAGCATCAGAAATGCCCAGATGATCGCGGGTATGATTTCCAATTTCGAAGCCGTCGCGGTGCAACTGAGCGATCTCTTCCCACGTCATGTAGTCGGTTTTGTTGGTTGGAAAGTCAAAGCCTTCCGTAATAAAAAAGGTCGCTCCAAAGCCGTAGTCCAACAACATGGGTCTGGCGATCGTGAAATGCGACTTAGCAGAATCGTCGAACGTCAGAACAACAAGCTTGTCCGGAATGGGCTCAACAGCGGCAACCTGAGTTTGCACGATCGCGAACAGCAGACCACACAGAACGCGGCACATCAATCCCTGGTCGACATTGGCTCGACCAGAAGTCGCTTTAACAGGCATGGAGGGCTTCCTTCATTGGGGCCTAAAACAGCACTCTGTAAAGTTTAGCCAAAAGTTCCGGGGCAGAACACCGGCTGGGGGTCGAATACGCTGCACAGTCTGCTTGAACAATTCCTGGAACTTAATTAGGAGGTTGTGAACTAAATATTTGGAGTGCTTCGACTTGTCGAAGCTTTCCTTTATTGGCGTTCACAGAGCAGAAAAGCCTCGCAACTTTGATGTGCGGCAGCTAATGTCACGCGGTGACAAGTCACCGCGTTCCATAAATTCACAACCGGTCAGGCCTCGCTTTTAGAGAAGAAGACGACCCACTTCGTGGGGGCGGATATCGTGATGGCACTGGCTGGCATGAACATCACGAGTTCACGATCTATCGCAAATAGGCAAGTCGGCAACACAAGGGCTTTGCCCTTGAACGAGTGGCGTGGAACGCAGGCGGACGTGGAACACTCGAACCGCTGAGGCGCTCCGTTGTCGCTAAGGCCAACATGCGCGCCGTGCTCGCATCATTTTAAGCAGGGCTCTAGCCGATGGCAGGCGGGGACGTGAGTTGCACTGGTGGGAAACTGTACAGCTAATACCGTTAGCCGACCGGCACGGCGGTGTTTGTGAGTTGCGACAGAATGTGTCTGGCGATGTTGTGAGGTCCCAGTGTTGCCTGACAACGGCGACTGACTCGCAGAACTCCACCATTCAACAAACAGCGTTCCCAGCACGCGGGGACTCGCTCCCAGGGGTTTGAACCACGCAGCATCATCATTGACTTGATGCGGTGTGAATCCATCTGGTCAATCCAGTCCAACGCCGATTGGTGTTGAGGCTTAAAGATGTCTCGACCAGTTCCGAACACGGCGTTCAAGGGAACCAGCATGTCAACTCGTAAACGCAGGGCGTCGTCAAGGCAGTCGTACAAACCATCTTTAATGGTGCGTTCAGCGTGATTGTATGTGTGCAATCCGCGACTTCCGGGCACCACCAAAATTGCTCGAGCCTTCAGGCTGGCGGCGAATTCCAGAGCTTTGCGAGTATCATCAACGGCGGCTTTGTAGTTGCGTCCCAGAGTTCCGGTGAAACCTCCGGCAAAGCCAACCGTGCAGACTCGCATGCCCGCGTCTTCCAGAACTTCCTGCAAACGTTCGCGACCGATTCGCAACGCATTCTGTCGCCGAATGCTGACCACTCGAATTCTTCGTCGCTGAAGTTGCCGCACCTCAGTTACCAGGTCAGAAAAATCTGACGACTGCAGCAGTTCGGATCGAACAAGCAGTTTGGGTGGGGAACCCTGTGGGTTGGCGTGACAGCCATCTGACGTGGAATTGGTTCGGCGTTCCAGAACAACATCCATGCGAGTCCAGCTCCCAATTTTTCGAAACGTCACAGTCGCGGAAAGGCGGAGGTTAAGGATTGTTGGACTCACTGCAACAGCGATGCACGCGGTTTTTAATAAAAATTTCTGAGTACGAAATTCGGACAAGCGGGCAATGCTTCCATCGCTGAAAAATTAGATCACCGATGGCTGATCGCCCTTGACAGTTTCATGCGCATCGCAGCAGTTTATTTTCTGGATGGTTGTCTGTCGTTCCGCGACAGAGAGCGCCGACTCGCTTTTGCAAATCGAAAGCCGATCAGCTTCCTCCACAACACCGGGAAAGATTGCCATCGCAGTGCGGAAGTCTGTGCTTGTCGGAATCTGGTTTTCGGCGGGCAGGATCTATCACCGCTTGAGTCGCTTAATCGACCGCAAAGTCTGTTTGTCAGCCGACATAACGCAAGAAGCCGAAGCAATTGCTTCGGCTTCTGATAGTGCTAAGTTGTATGTTCGCTTCGGCAGCGATTCATGCCAACTATTTGCCGTTGTCGACTGAAATCAGTTCGATGTCGAATACCAGCAGGCTGTTTGGCCCGATGCTGGCTGGTCCGTTTTCGCCATAAGCCAGGCCTGGTGGAATGAACAGGCGATACTTTGAACCGACCTTCATCAGCTGCAGTGCTTCTGTCCAACCAGAAATTACCTGAGTCACGCCAAACGAAACAGGTTCTTCGTCGGTCGTTGGTTCAGCACCTTTGTAGGACTCATCAAACGTCTTGCCGTTCAGCAACTTGCCGCGATAATGCGTTGCGACTGTGCTTGCTTCTGTTGGGACAGCTCCTGTACCTTCCTTCAGCACAACATACTGAAGTCCGGATTTGGTTTTCTTAACGCCTTCTTTGGCAGCGTTTTCTTCCAGAAACTTCTTGGCGGCGGCCAGATTCTTTTCGCCAGCCTGAGCGGCTTCGGCGGCTCGTTCGGCTTCATACGCAGCAAACGCAGCCTGAAGTTCCTGTTGCGTCAAAGCTGGTTCCGTACCTTCCAAAACGGCGGCAATACCAAGGGCGACGTTCTTGACGTTTAAGTCAAGGCCCTGGCTTTTGAACTGTCGGCCAATGTTCATGCCGATGCCATAGCTGACTTTATCAATTGCAGATTCGAGTGCAGGGGCGGCTGGTTTTTCAGTGTCCTGGGCGACACACATTGAGCAGGAAGACACGACGGTCAACAGGGTAAGCAGAGCACGCATGAAGCGACTTTCACAAAGGGGGGGAATATTCGAAACGCAAACTATCCGAAGATTTCTGTCGAATTGAAAGCGTCGTCTCAATCCGTTGCCAAAAACCATTCCAAAAGTTAGACGATTCCAGAAAATTCAAGAGTTTTTGCCTTACCAGACTGATGCATATGTTCCGCAACTGTGCGCGGCATTGTCACCTGGCGGCCAAAGTCTGCCCGTGTCCGAGAAAAGTACGAAAGAAGAAATGTCGTGAAAGTGAAGACCGGCAACGAAGCCGTGACAGCGATTCGCCAAATCTTAAACGGCCAAAGTCTGCGCGGCTTCCGGTGCAGAAACACCTTAATCAGCTTCCGAACCTTCCCTGGGTCGCCCGTTCAGGCAGCAAACCGTCTTGCGCCGACTTGTCAGTTACTGCCGTTGTGCGGTATCTTTCGAACCGACCGCCGTGCAGGCGATTTGATTCTGTAAGATTTGCAAGAAGGATTTGTTTAATAATGCCATCCGTGCCGACTCGCATCGACGGGCCTGTTGCAGTCATTGGTGACGTGCATGGCCAGGCCGACAAGCTACGTGTCATTCTGCAAAAGCTTGCTCGGGTTCCAGGTATCGGCAACCGCTGGATTGTGTTCATCGGCGACCTGGTCGATCGAGGGCCGGATTCCAAAACGGTGATCGACATGTATTGCGAACTGGCCGCACAGCACTCCAGGGTCACCTGGGTTTGTGGAAACCACGAACTGGCCATGGCAGGTTCGATCGGCCTGATTCAAGTCCCCGACTTTGTAGACTGGCCGTCCAGATGGCTGCCGCACTACGATTCGGACAAGACCTTTGCTTCGTACGGGGTTGAACACGGTGACTTGAAGGGGCTTAGGGAAGCTTTGCCGGAAGAGCACGCCAGGCTGATGTCTGATTTGCCCTGGAGCGTGGAGCATGCTAAATACCTGTTTGTTCACGCGGGTCTGGACAACAACCTTCCGTTCAACATGCAGGTGAACATTCTGCGACAGCGCGACTATTCGCTGGCTCATCCCGCCTGGCTTTACGACAAGTCGTTCGTTCGTACCGGGCCGGCTTCTGACTGTCCGGTTACTGTGGTCGTCGGCCATGTGCCATTGCCGCAAGTGCATTTTGGTAATCGAGTGATCGGCACAGATACCACCGGCGGAGTGCAGGGAGATCTTAGCTGCGTGCTGCTGCCAGAAAATGTGGTGATCACATCGGGCGAAGATCCTCCCGGAGGTCGCCCCGTTCCTCGACAAGCTCACACGGCAAAGAAGAAGCCGTGGTGGCGGCCCTGGTAACACAGAACGTCACCCAGCAGAGCTGCGAAAAATTTTAACGTGCGTGCGTTCAGAACTTCAACGCATTGACTTGTGTACTCAAACGAAAGCAGCCCGGCGGCGAATCCGTCGGGCTGCTTTGTTTTACGTCCGCTTTGCCGAACGCTTTTCAGTGCGATTGGCTGGCGTTTTCTGGTCATGAAGCGATTCTAACTAAATACGTTTCAAGCCAGTTCCCTGACGAGCGTTATAGCGGAAGAACAGTTCACCTTCTGAATACAACGCGGTGGTTGAAAACAGTTCAGCGGTTTCGTACAGCTGATAGCTGGTTTGGTCACCTCGTTCTGTTCGCACAATGGTGCCGCTGCTGTCAACCTTGTCAAGTGCCCCACCACCCTGCAAACCGTAGTCATAGTTTTCTTTGTAGAAGTCGCCGTTTCTGGCATCCGTGTCGCCGTCAACTGTCTGGCCCCACAACCCGTGCGGAGCGACCAGGTCGCTGAACGGGTTGATAACCTTGATGCGGACTGAAAACAGACCATCCTGTTTAATAAACTGCAACTGATATTCGCTTGTGATTAACGTGGTGGTATCTCCGTCAATAGAAACTGTTCCGCCATCAATAGCGGTTGAGCTTCCAGCCGTTAGCGCGATGCCGTTAAGCGTTGCTCCTGAAAAATTCAGGTGCACCTTATCGAGCCCCACGGTTACTCCCAGTTCTCCAATTACGGTTCCATCGCTGGCGATGTCATTCCAGTGAACGAATTTAGCATTCACCTGAAGTCCGCTGTCGCTTAAAAGATTGTAGATGTGGCCCGCTTCGCCCTGAACATCGAACAGACCTCCATCGTCACCTCGGAAATGCGGGTCGCCCCAAATCAAACCATCCTGACCATTGTTGTTGTAGGTCGTGTCGTAGTTCACTTCTGCCAAAACAAGTTTCACCTGAGCTGACTGAGTGACCGATCCCGCCACAACAAGCGAATAGCTGAACGTATCCTGCCCGCTGAAGCCGTCGTTGGCCAGATAGCAGAAGGTTCCATCGTTGTTTAGTTCCAGAGTGCCATTGGTTGGCCCGCTAACCAGCACCACTTTGACGTCCTGCCCATCAACAATGTCGTTCAGAGTGACATTGCCTTTAATTGCTGCACCGGCATCACCTGTGTAGCCGTCGTCCACCGGAACTGCAGGAGCGTCCTGAACGGTGATCTTCACATTGGCTGTCGTCACGTTGCCGTTACCGTCGGACGATTCATAGACGAACGAATCAGTTCCCGTGAAGTTAATGGCAGGTGTGTAGACAAATGAACCGTCAGAATACAGAGTGACCGTGCCACCTTCGGACGTGCGCACATCCGTCATTTCGGCGGTGCTTAAGGTATCACCGTCTGGATCGAAGTCGTTGTCCAGCACGTTGCCGGTGACGATGCTGTTATTGTCGGCAACATAGTCGTCATCGGTGGCACTGATGGTATTTGGAGCGGAATCGACGGTAATTGTCACGACAGCCGTGTCTGTGCCGCCGTTGCCATCATCAATCTGGTAGGTGAATGTGTCCTGCCCGCTGAAGCCAGCGTCGGGAGTGTACACGTACTGTCCAGATGGATTGACTGTGACATTGCCATTGCTGGCTTCTTCAATCAGGCTAACCGTCAACTGATCGTTATTGGGATCGGAATCGTTGGGCAGCACGTTTCCGGAAACGCTTGTTTCGTATGCTGTTGAATTTGAATCGTCAACCGCGTCTGGATTGTCGTTTGCTGCTGCTGGTGGTTCCGGCGGTGGGCAGACTTCAATCGTGACGGTGGCGGTGTTGGTGCCCCCCTTGCCGTCGCTGATGGAATAGGTAAATGTATCCGTTCCGCTAAAGCCATCATTCGGGGTGTATGTGTAACGTCCACCAGCGGTTACGGTGACTGTGCCGTTTTCAGGGTTGGTGAAACCGGTTACCGCTAAAGCATCGCCGTCGGGATCTTCGTCGTTACACAGCACCTTACCAGTAACAGTTGTGTTGAAGTCTGTTTTCGCAGAATCACCTACCGCATCGGGGTTTTCGTTAGCAGAAACAGCGGGTTCAACATTGATGATCACCAGTGCCGTATCCGAGCCTCCTTTGCCATCGCTGACTTCATAGGTGAAGGTATCCGTGCCGCTGAAGCCTTGATATGGCGTGTAAGTGTAGCTGCCGTCTGTGTTGAATTGCAGACTGCCATTGGCTGGTCCCTGATCAACTGAAAACGTCAGGCTGTCGCCGTCTGCGTCTGAATCGTTACCAGCCACGCTTCCGGAA
This sequence comes from uncultured Planctomycetaceae bacterium, assembly GCA_937916515.1. Classification (GTDB taxonomy): domain Bacteria; phylum Planctomycetota; class Planctomycetia; order Planctomycetales; family Planctomycetaceae; genus Fuerstiella. Next base: position 49,579 of record CALFSX010000139.1, read on the forward strand.
ACGGCTACGTTTTCGTTGGTGGCGTTGGAATCATCCTGAGCATCCGGGCCACTGTTGGGTGCCGGGCAGACTTCGATCTCAACTTCAGCCGTATCCGTGCCTCCGTTGCCATCGCTGACTTCGTAGGTGAAGGTGTCCGTACCGCTGAAGCCTTGATATGGCGTGTAAGTGTAGCTGCCGTCTGTGTTAAACTCCAGACTGCCATTGGCTGGTCCCTGATCAACTGAAAACGTCAGGCTGTCGCCGTCTGCGTCTGAATCGTTACCAGCCACGCTTCCGGAAACGGCTACGTTTTCGTTGGTGGCGTTGGAATCATCCTGAGCATCCGGGCCACTGTTGGGTGCCGGGCAGACTTCGATCACAACTTCAGCCGTGTCCGTGCCTCCGTTGCCGTCGCTGACTTCGTAGGTGAAGGTGTCCGTACCGCTGAAACCTTGATCCGGTGTGTAAGTGTAGCTGCCGTCTTCGTTCAGGGAAACAGTGCCGTTAGCGGGTTCGTTCAGCAGCGTTGTTGTCAATGTGTTTCCGTCTGGATCGATATCATTGTCCAGAACCTGGCCGCTGACTGACGTTTCGTAATCTGTTGTTGCGACGTCATTGACTGCGTCAGGGGCCTGATTTTCAGGAACCGGTTCTGCCTCAACGGGGCACATTGGGGCACCAGGTTCTGGTTCAGGCTGCGGGTCAACGATAAGCTCTGGTTCAACAAGGATAGAGACCGTCGCAATCGCCGTACCGCCGTTTCCGTCATCAACCTGATAGCTGAAGCTGTCTTCTCCTGCAAATCCGTCGTTAGGAGTGTACACATAGCTGCCGTCTGCCTCCAAAGTGACAAGGCCGTTGGCAGCGTTCTGTGACAGCGTGAATGTTAAGAAGTCACCATCGGGATCCGAATCATTTCCGGCAACGGAACCAAACGCAGGCGAATTATAGGCAGTGACGTTAGTGTCGTTTTCTGCGATTGGAACGTCGTTTGGATCAACGGGACACTCTGGCTCTGGTTGAGGTTCTGGCTCTGGAGCGATAAACAGGACAACCTCTTCTGCAACTTGATCTTTGGTGTCAAACCAACCCTGGGCGCTAAACGACCATGAATCCAGATATCCATCGTCGCCGTAAGTCGTGTTGACATTGGTCATCGGATGCAACCACATTCCCAGCGATTTATTAAACGAGACTCCCGTCCAATCTTCACCATCGCTGTGCTGCACGATTGACGTGGCATTCATGTTGAAGCTGAAGACGTGATTGCCGTTTTCATCATAGGAGGCTTCAATCGAGGTAAACGGACTGTCTGCCGACAACGACGAAACCAGAGCTTCGTCCTGATAGGATGAGAAGTCGTTTTGGCCGTTGTAGTTGTAAGCCGTTACAACAGGCTGGCTGCCCGAGTTGTCAAAATAGAACAAAGCCATCTCATCGCCGTGCCCCTTTGGATTCGGCCCATCGTTGATTGCCAAAGTGAATCCATTTGTGCGACCGTTGCCAACCGCGTCCGCAATAACGACTCGAAACGAAAAGGCGTTAGTCGTTGAGTTGTACGATGTTGAAACCTGCTGAATGTCGCCACCGGCATCGCTGCCTTCGGGCGTCACAACATTGTAGTTATAGATGTATTCGGTGCCATCCGCAGTTGATTCAGCAGAGGTTGGCTCAACAGGTTCGTTCTCGTCACCGCCGTTGTCTTCGCTTGCTGATCCATCTGCGATCTCGTCGCTGATTTCGCCCGGTTCTTCTGACGCATCGACAACTTCAGTTTCGTCGTTTTTGCCGGATTCTTCTGAACTGCCTTCGGAAACTTCTGATTCGCCAACGCTGCCGTCTGTTTCGTCTGAGGAAGCTGCTTCGTCGCCGACGTACTGCACGTTGCTGCCTTCAGCTTCGCCAGCACCGTTAGCAGTCGCTCCGTCATCTTCTCCGTCAAACCAGACGCTTTCCGTTAGAACTTCTTCGCCATCGCCGCTGTTGGCTGAGCCGTCGTTGTTTTCGGGGCTTGGTTCAACATCAACAGTGTGTGTGCCTGTGGAGTTCTCTGCTGCATCGTCTGTGCCTGTGGAATCATCAACGGCAGGAGTCTCGCATTCTATTGGTTCCGGTTGAACTTCCGCAGCTGGATCGAGGTATGGAACTGGCTCTTCAACCAACACAGGAGGCTCGGGGCTTACCGGATATCCGCCAAACACATTCAGTTGCAGTACCACATCGTCGAAATCTCTGTCGCCCAGCCCCGGCAGGTCTTCTATGCTGATGCTGTAACCGGAATCAGTGGGTTCAATCTGGAAGTGATCCAGACCGCCGGGATTTCGGCTGGCATCGCTGACATAGACCGGGCCATTTAAAGTTGTGGTCTGTCCATTCGGTTGAACGGCTGTCAGTTTCAGAACTCCATCGTTGTCAGGCTGGAGTTGCAGCGAACTGCCTTCGATAGCACTCAGGTTGTTCAGCTGATTGCCGTTGGCCAGAATAAAGAAGCCTATTGGATTGCCCTGGCCTCCTGAGAAGGACACGGAATCGCCCGATACCAAAGATCCGCCCGATCCCTGTGCCGATGCGTTACCAAACAGAATTCGAACATCGGAGATTTCACCGGTCGATGGATCAATCTCGTAGATGCCAACGGTGTTCTGGTATCCAGCTCCTTCACTGATAAAGCTTATTGTCGTCCCCACGTCTGCCGGAAGGTACAAGGCTCCAAGGTCAGTCGGGCCTTCCGGGACAACCGGCGGTTCGACAACTGGTGGTTCGACAACCGGCGGTTCCGTTGGATAGAAGACGTCTGGTTCAATATTCAGAGTCAGAACCACATCATCAAAGTCGTGGTCACCAAGTGCTGGCAGATCTTCAATATTGATACTGTAACCGGTTCCGTTTGGCTCAATTCGAAAGTGATCCAGTCCAGCGGGATTTCTCTCAGCTTCGCTTGTGTAAACCGGTCCGTTCAGAGTGCTGGAGTTGCCGTCGGCGTCCGTTGCAACAAGATGCAGATTCCCATCTTCCCCCTGCTGCAATGCCAGCGAGCTGTCTTCGCTCGACTGGATGTCGTTCAAAGAGTTACCGTTGGCCAGAATGAAGAAGCCGATCGGCTGCACTTGACCGCCGGAAAACGAAACGGTTTCGCCACCCAGAAGGCTGCCGCCGGATCCAACTTCAGATGCATTCGCAAACAGAATCCTAACGTCTGAAATGGCTCCGGTGGCTGGGTCAACAGAGTACATTCCGATTGTGTTTTGATAGCCGGCGCCTTCGCTGACAAAGGAGACCGAAGTTGACACGTCAGCCGGAAGGATAAACGTGCCAGTGTCGCCGTTCGGGTAGACAGGAGGCAACGGTTCGGTCGGCAATAAGCCACCATCTTCAATGAGAACCGGGCCATCGTTGATGACTTCAAATTCGGTCGTCTCAGATTCATCCACGACACTGTTGTCGATCAGGTCGACATCGCCAGTCAAAGCCTCGTCAGTTTCGCCGGCGTCCTGAGTTGTGGCCCATGGCGGATCTGCCGAAACCCAGACCTGTTCACCCGCGTTCTGCGACGATTCCACTGTTGTTTCATCCGTCTGGCCGGAATCTTCAATTTCCGCAACCACGGTCTCTGGATCTTCTGCACAGCCAGACAGCAGGTTGGCAAGGTCGAACTTGCCATCAAAGAATTCCAGGTGCGTAATGTCGCTCAGGAAGTCCACGCAGCCTCGGCCCGCTACTGCAAAGATCCCGAATCCCTGATCTTCAACCGTGTATTCTGAACGCTGTCCGTCAAAGCAGGAAGTTCGTTGCTGCTCTCGATCGTTCGACTTCCCTTTTAGAAGCCCCAAAGTCCAATCGGCACCACGATAGCTGTCTGCTTTACCATCAGAATCACAGTTGTTATCGCGGAGACCGTCTCCACGACCGCTGCTGTGATCGTCTCCATCGCAATTGGCCCACACGCTGCGAAGATTCTGAATGGCTTCGCTGGCGCCACCATGTGATCCCAGACCATGCGCTTCCGAACCATGGCCTCCGAAATCGTGTCCACCGTCACCGCAGTCAAACAGGTTGACAATCTCGCAGTCGGCAGGAGACGCCGACATCAGAACAAGGGGCTCAAGAATTTCAATATTCAGATTTCGATTCAACGATTTAGACACGGATAAAACCTCGCCGAGAAAAGAACCGGCCCCGGTTTGATAAATGATTCAAGTGGTTGCGAAGAATGCAGGACGCAATAAAGTGCTTTCGCAATCGGAAGACGTCTGTCACTGCAATATCATTGACAGGCAGAATATTGGTGCTTCCAAAAGAAGGCAGCCGACGCGATCTGGCTTACTGCTGCACAAATCCCACGTCTTCCACAATTTTCAGGATGCCGCGAGACGTCAGAAACTCGCCGTCGGCATTGGTGGCCAGTTTCTGTTCGACTTGTCGAGTGAACGCGATCTGGACACGGCAACGGTCTTCGTCGTCCAGCCATTCCTGCGGGAACCCGTCGGAGTTCAGCGGGCGATATCCAAGGCTCCAGACAATACTTAGCAGTTCTTCAGACGATGCGAATTGCCGCCCAGTGTGTTCTCGAAGATCCTTCAAGGCATCCAGAAATCTGTGTTCCTGATCGTTCAGTTCCATCTGTTCCTGAACGCTGAGCTCCGTCGAAGAGCGGCGTTCATGAGGCGTGTCGCGTTCGTCTTCTTCGCGACGACGTCGGTCGATTGGCAGCCCCGGAATCACGGTTGGCGTTTCCTCAATCAGGCGGTAGTAGTGCAGTCGATCTGCCACTTCCAGCACGTCCTGGCAGGACGGAAACGCTATGTCGTTCTCTTTTTGATACTTTGACAAAGCCATCGTAAACAGGCGCACGGCATCTGCGTCGGATATTCGACGATTCTCTGGACGTCGATAACCAAGGTCTGCCAAAATTGCCAAAACCTGCTCAGGAGATGATGTACCGTGCCCCGTTTTTTGACGGTGAGCACTTAGAGCACGCATCAATTCAACGGCCGCTGGTGTGTATTCGCCGTCTGACAGAAACGGGTTGCCTGAATCCTGAGTTTGTGTGCCTGACATTTCCAATTGAACTCCAACGCAATGGGTGAGTATCTCGAACACCCGAAAACCGAAGGCGATGCCGTGGCAGAGGGCGCGTAAATTGGTCCATGATGCGTGGAACTTAGGTCGCGATTTGCGGACGAGATTTCATTTGCCCTACACCAGCGACTGAGATCGCCCCGTTCAATTTGACCTTGCCGGTTGTGACGATATTGCAGCCAAAGCTGCAAAGGCCCTTACTTCCACGGCCGGCGGACCTGAGGCCAGCTTTCGTAAACTGATGGAAGCTGATGGCTTCGCGTTTGCCGATGGCATGGTGATCGGAAATTCGCGAGCCACCGAATTGTTTTGGCCGCAGGTTGCTATCACGACACCTTCAGCAGCGGGGGCAAATACCAGGCACCGAACGACCGGACACGCCAGGTTCGGCATTTGAGCGAAAGAAGCCAGACAGTCTTCCGTCAAACCGTCAAACCGTCAGTACTGCCAGTCAACAGGCTTTGCCCTGCATGA
>CALFSX010000140.1 GCA_937916515.1 uncultured Planctomycetaceae bacterium
AAATTACAAACCGAAACCGTCATTCACATTTCAACTACTGATGGGACATCTTCAAATCTGTCCCAGACAGGTTCAAAGACGTGACTGCGACGCTGGATGCGGTTGCCGCAGCACCCGTACCTTCCTCGGGTGTTGGACCGGGCCCTTGCGCCAATAGATGTCCGCCCAAACTCATGAACGCTAAGAACAAGATTGATCTGACAATGAAACCACTCTTTCATTAAAACAGGTGCACGAAACTACTGGTACTGGTACTGGTACTGGTACTGGTACTGGTACTGGTACTGGTACTGGTAGGCACGCTAGCAATTACGCCAACTACTGTCAAATATTTAGGGTGAGAATGCTGCCCAGATGACTTTGACTTGACTAGATAAGTGCTTGAGGTCTTCGTTCTTTAGTTGACTTTCCTGCAAACCAAGGGACCGGTTGCCATTTCCCAACAGTATAAGCAAACACCGCCTCCTGAAGCTTTTTGTGATTGACTACTCCAACTCAATCGGAAGCTCGACCTGTTCGTCGGTTGCCAGATATACCAACAGGTCGCGAAAGTCTTTGTCTGACAGATTGCGCAACATGCCTTCCGGCATCATGGATACTTTCGACGTGACAATTTCGTCGACGTCTTTCATGTCCAGCCGCACTTCTGCATCCTGAGTTCGAATTTCCAACCAGCGATCGTCCTGTTTCACAATGAAACCGCTCAGCAATCTGCCGTCAGCGGTCACCACGGTGGTTAGCTTGTAGGCTTCATCGATTTCAGCACTCGGATCGATCAAATTTCTCAGCACGTAGTCCGTTTTCCTGCGACCGGAACCCGTCAGGTCAGGAGCAATCGTGCCACCTTCGCCGTAAAGCCGGTGACACTTCGAACATGTTCGTTCAAACAACAATCGCCCGGACGCAGCACTGCCTTCGGCCAGATATTCGGACGACATGACGCTCTTCAAACGAGCGATCTCTTCAGCCTTGGCTAGTCCCGTCGCATCGTCGGCCCAAATCTGCGATATCTTCTGCTGCAGATCCGGGTTGCCGAATGCTCGCAACTGTTGGAGAGCAAATGCCGATACATCCGTGCGTTCAATGTCACCTTGTTCAATCGCTGCCACTAATTGTTCCGCAAACGTAAGCCGAGTCACCAACACGCCAACCGCCGCCTGACGTTCGCGTTGATCCAAATTCGGATAAGCGGCCAGCAGGATGCCAACGGTTGAAGGCTCGTTACGAACCGCCAGTGCTTTGAGTGCTTCCGTCCGCAGCGAATCGCCTTGCTGAATCAACTGGTGCAAATCGCTGACTGACACTCCATCGGTTAGCTGCAACAACGATTGCAGAGCCGACTTTCGATCACCTTCCGATGCCTGAGTTTCGTGCAGATTCTTTCGAAGCTCGGCAATCGCCTGCGAGTCACCAAAGATCATGGCCAGCTGCACGGCCACTGATCGCAATTCCGAATTCGACGAACGTTGAACTCGCTGATACAGCTTAGCCCACTGCGGCGAAACGGTTCGACTGCCCTTGCCCGCCAAACCTTCCAACATGCCTTTCAGATAATCCAGCACGACAGCATCATCGACGGCGACCAATGCTGCGCTAACAATCTGATCCGAAAACGGCTGGTTAGTATCCACCAATCGTCGAGCAATGAATTGTCGCACTAATGGAATTTCTGATGCCTGTGCCAGGTTAATCGCCGTGGTCGGAGCTTGCAACAACGCTGGCTCAAGCCCGTACCAGATCATCAGTGGAATATACGGATCGGTCGCGTCTACCGCGTGAGCAACAAGTCCTTCCGCAAGAACCAGTCGATCTGAATGACTCATCCGCTGCAGACAGCACGCAATCTCCAAACGAACCTTCGCCGACGTCTCCGCACCAGCCATCGCCTTCAACAACTCCGCCGTGCCGCTATCGGCAAATAACGCTTGCCGAGCACCAGAACCCATATCACAAGGCGCTTCATCAAATATCAAACGTATGGCCCAGCGACGAATGTGCTCGCTGTCGTGAGCCAGCAAAGATTCCAGTTGCGGGCGAGCCAAACCGCCGGTAACAGACAACGTCCACATGGCTTGCAACTTGCTGGTCACCTGATCATTATCGTTCAGGACGTTCCAAAGCTGATGCTGAGCGTCCGCCAGATCGGCACCCGCGACGCTGCGTTCGTGAAGAATTCGGCGAGCGTGCCGAACGAACCAATCGTTTTTGTGAAGGTGCAAATCCACCAGCTGGGTGTTGGTCATGGTCTGTAGATTAAATGGCTGGCCCGTCGGCTGACCGTACACAACCTTGTACAAACGACCGCTGCTGCGATGGCTGCCGTCGCCATCATGACATTCGCCGAAGTCGTGCCAGTCACTCACATAGACGCCTCCATCGGGACCGTACTTGATCGACATGCCTCGAAACCACGGATCGTTGCCGAACAGCAAGTCATCGGTGTGAATGCCAACATACGTGGAACGCTTCACTTCCAGCTTGTCGCAGTTGACTCGGTTACCGTGAAGGTTGTTTGTGAAAAAGGCACCGCGATGTTCGTCGGGCCAGTTGTCACCAAGGTAAATCATGCCGCCGCAGTGAGCATGACCGCCTCCGGCCACAGAATGCTGATGATATTTGTCATCATCGTGATCGAGCTCTTCCGCGGCTTGTGGCTGGCCTTTGGAATCCTTGCGGCTGCTGGGATTTCGCGATTCCGCCCACGCTCCGCCGCCCCAATGCAAGTGGTTGGCGATGGTTTGAATGCGAGCATACGCGAACGGATTGTCTCGTTCAGACGCTCGTCGTTCGCAATACATTCCGGGCACGATATGCCACAAATGAGCCAGCACGGTGTTGGCAGTAATCAGGTCGCCGAATTCGTTGAAGTCCGCTCCCCAGGGATTCACCATCCCTTCGGCGATCTTTTCGAACACCTGGCGGACGGGATGATAGCGCCACATTCCGCGAGTAATCTGAGTTCTGTGATCAACGTTGGCACCGGGTTGTCCCACGAGTGATTTGGATGACAGTCCGATAGCTCCGTACAACCATCCGTCAGGGCCCCAGTGCAGATTGTTGACAACGTTGTTGGTTGAGATCTGAAACCCATCCAGCATTGCCTGAGGTTCGGCATCCGGAACGTCATCGTGATTGCGATCCGGAATGAAAGTCAGTTCGGGAGTATTCGCCAGCCAGATTCCACCATGCCCGATTGCGATTCCGGTCAGGTATCGCCCTTTGTCCCAGAAGACGGTGCGTTTGTCGAATTCGCCATCGTGGTTGGTATCTTCCAGAATGATGACTCGATCGCTGTTGCCATCTTCCTTCCATTTGGGGTGCGAATAATTTTCGACCACCCAAACACGCCCCCGATCATCAAAGTCAAAAGCAATCGGCCGCCGCAAATCCGGCTCACCTGCAAACAGCGAGACATGAAACCCATCCGGCACCGAAATTCGAGCCAACGATTCTGCCGGCGTCAAAGACACATCCGCCGGATTCTGAGTATCCACCACCCCGCGCGGCAGCTCGTCACCAAAACACGCGGCAGCAAACAGGATTAGACTGAGTCTTAGAGATCCAGAAACATTCATTGCTGCAACTTTGTATGAGATTTCACGGCTGATCGTTGAAGACAGAAAGTAGGGTGGGCACTGCCCACCAATTGCTATCTAAGCCCGTAAGCAGAAAACCGGCGGTTCAACAATTGTCCCATTCGTTCCTGCTGGGCGATGCCCACCCTACTGATTATTCGCATGCACATCGACGTCTACGTCCTCGCCCATTTCGCGGTGGAATTCGCCTTTGGAACCGCGCAGGATGACCCGGTTGTTGGTCCAATTATCTCGGTACCATGTGCAGGGTTTGAACTTGTCGTGAACGGCCAGCATCTTTTCGGCCATCCACTGGCGAAGTCGGTTCAGGTCGCTGGCAAAGGCGGGATCGTTGACAAGATTTACCGATTGCTGAGGATCGTTTCTGTTGTCGAACAGCAGTTCTTCGCCATCGATCAGGTACCGAGCATAAGTAAACTGCTGGTCGCGGATCGCTCGCCATTCGAAGCCGTCTTTCCATTGAAAGGTGTGGCCCATTCCCTGAAGAAACGCAAAGTCCGGCTCGCAACTGCAATCGACTCGTGTGGAATCCGACACGTCTATGCCGTCGATGTTTTCCGGATAGCCGACTCCCACCATCCCGCAGATTGTGGGCATGATGTCGACGGACGAAATGCACGCGGTCGATTTTCGTCCCGCCGGAATTTTTCCGGGCCAACGCATCAGCATGGGAACTCTGGCAGACTTGTCGAAGAACGTCATCTTGAACACGCGAGCATTCGCGCCAAACTGTTCTCCATGATCAGATGTGAAAATCACGATGGTGTTATCAGCAAGCCCCTGATCTTCCAGCGATTGCAACAAACGGCCGATCTGTTCGTCCAACGCTGCCGTCATCGCATAGTAGACTCGCATGTACTCCGGCAGGTTGGCCTTCCACTTATTCAACCACTGTTGGGGATCTGTGTTGCGATCCATGTGTTTGTCGGGAACATCGCTCCATGTAGACGGAAGTTCAAACTTCACATCCTGAAAACGATCGTACCACCACGCGGGAACATTTTCTTTGGTCCAGGGGTCATGAGGCGGACTGTACGACACGACCATAGCAAACGGGTGCCCTGCTTCTGCATGATGCTTGATTTGATTGATCGCCAGATCCGTAAAATGTTGTGGCCCCCAACCTTCAATTTCAACGCGTTCTGGTGAGTCTTGAAAGTAGAACGCGTTGAAGTTGCCGTGATTAAAATTGTACGCTGCCCAAAAGCCATCAAACCCCAGACGATATGGTCCCGGCGGACAATACGCACTTGCCGTCGATTTGTGTTGCCCCGCCTGGTTCGCCCATAAATGCCACTTGCCGATGTAGTCGCACGTGTAGCCTTTTGCGGTCAGCAGATGACCCAATGAATCGTGGTTGGGATTCAGCCGCAATTCGTTGACCACCATTCCGTGAGTACTGGCGTATTTGCCCGTCCACAGAGTTGCTCGAGTGGCCGCGCACACTGGTGTGCTGACGACATAGTTTTCGAAACTCATGCCATCAGCTGCGAGCTGATCTATATTGGGCGTGATCGCTTTCTCGTCGCCCGCGTAGCTACATGATTCATAACGCAGCTGATCGGCGATGATCATGATCACGTTCGGTCGCTGAACCTGTGCAGCCGCCGGAACGATCAGAACCAGCCAGCAAGTTATGGTCCACGATTTGAGCATCACGAGTCGTTTCGAAGGAATTCAACATCCGAGTATCGGCCGGATCCAGTCGACGATCAAGCAGGCTTTTTCCACATCATTTCGCCGCTGGCAGCGGGGGCAGTTTCATGTCGGCCGGTGATTGACCTGACGGTTCTCGAGTAAACGGCGTGCCATACTTTGTGAAGCCTTCAATGAAGCCGCCGTGAGAAAGGAAGAACTGACCGCCTTCCAGCCCCATGAATCGATCCAGACGATCTTCTTTACCAGTGACGTCGTGACTGAACTTTGCGGTTGTGATTTCTTTCCACTCGCCGCCAGCCGTGCGAATCCATTGATTACCGTACAACGCTTTACGAACAACATTGCCATTGCGACCTATGAAGTTCTCACTGAAGCTGTACAGCCCTCGCATGTATTTGCCTTCTTTTGGAGCCTTCCAGCTGCTGATCAACATCCATTCGTTCAGATCAGGACGGAAGTAGTAGCCCGTGTACACCGTCTGAGTATCACTGACTGGTTCTGCTGTCACCAGAAACTTTTGCTTCTGTCCCGTCTTCCAAGGAAACTTCAGATGGCTGTGCCCGCCGGTGCCTTCATTGCCGAAATCTCCGGAATAGACGCCTTCGCCCTTGTCGACAAGAGTCACTCGATTTTCCGCATCAACCTTATCGCGGTCGATGCCTTCGCTACCGCTGTCCCACACGCTGAAAATAATGCGGCGTTCAGTCGGGCTGTTTACCTGCATTCCAAAATAACCTCGGTGCCACCCACACGCCATGTAGTACGTCCACAGCGGTTCTTCGACGCCCGTCATTTCGCAATAGAACGCTGAAACCTTTGTGTCAGGTTCAACGGGATACGACAGATGCACGGATGCGGCGTTCCGCCGGGGCTTCATGTTGAAATGAGCATCAGCAAGTGCGGGGCCATCCAACACTAACGATTCAATATCTCCGAACGGCTTGCCGGCGTCGTTCAGTGATTCCAGACGAAACGAAGTGTACCCCGCGTTTGCTATCTGGAATTCGCCAAAGTCGGCTGCAACCGCCGTCGCTCCGCTGCCCTTCACCGTCGCCTTGTGCGCCTGTTCGCCGATTGTCAGCTGCAACGTCGATTCGCGGCCTTCCGGCAAAGACACCATCACCGATGCTTTCAGCGTGCCGGGATGTTTCAGTTCGCCGTACCACAACACGCTGGTGTTTTTGTCCGTCCAACGAACAACGCCCTGCTTTTCCGAAACGCGAGCACCCTCGCCATCGGGCTCAAGGTAAGCCGTGGCGGCGGGAACGGTAATCTCCGCGGCCGAAGCCAAGGATGAAAGCGTGAGAATCGATAGTGCAAAGAACGTTTTCATGAGGTCAAGTCGTGAGAGAAGTGGTGCGCGGCGGGAATCGTTAAGAAGTGCTGCTGCATGTTAGCAAGGCCATGATGAAGCTTCACGCAGACGTCGTCACAATCTTGCGGACAACAACGAGAACAGCCACCAGGTACACCAGACAAGCCAGCGCAAGTGGATAAATCAAACCCGGAAACGCCGTGATCAGGTTTTCCGCCAGCCACGCCTGAGCAAAACAAAGCGGCGCCATGCCGCAACCGGTCGCCAGCATGACTTTCCAAACGGGCATCCGAGTAAACCCGGCGGCATAGGACACGATGTCCGACGACGTCAGCGGATTCAGCCTCAGCAGGAAGACCAACAGGGATCCTCGAGATTCAATTTCCGATTGTGCGCGTTCCAGCTTGTCCGCCGCAAAGAACCGACTTAGCCAGCTGTTGCCCAGCGTCCGAGTGACCGAACACGCGATTCCTGCGCCGATGATGTTGCCCACCAACGACAGACTTCCGCCGTACAAGGGTCCAAAAACGATGCCACCGGGAGCGTAAAGCATCAGACCTGGAATCGGCGCGATAACAACTTCCACAATCACAAACAGAACGTAGACCACTGGGGCGACCGAGCCGAAGCTTTCGAAATACTGCTTTAAGCGTTCAATTCGATCAATCGCTGTCGCTTCTCCGCCAAACAGCTCGTACACAATCCCGCGCGATGTCCACGACCACAGCAATGATGCCAATAGCACAAGCAGAATCAGCAACGGAAGTAGTTTGCGAACTGAGTTCATTCGTGGATAATCTGAAGCTGACAGGGCTTTTGAAAACTGGTCCTGCGAGCGTCAAAAAAATGTTTTTGAAAGTCATTCGTGAAGCAATGCTGGATCCACAAATGAAAATGGTCTTGGTCAAATTCTGCCTTATTGCAACCACACTTACGTCGACGGTTTTCGGTCAAGTGACGGCTCCTCCAGCGGAACTGAAACTTGATCCGTTTTACAGCAAGTACATTTCCGCCAACGGTTATCCGATTGTGGCGTCTGAAAAGGTGGACGACTACGCTATGAAGGAAGCCGCCTATCTGGTCAACCTGCTGTTGGCCAATCGTCCGGATGTGCGTGACGCCATGATCAAAAGTGGTTCGCGGATGATCGTGATGTCTTATCAGGAATTCACAACCGAGATACCAGAACATTCTCATTTGCGTCCAAAAGATTTCTGGGATGCAAGAGCTCGTGGCCTGGGCGGATCACGCACTGATCCCGTGTGTTCGTGTGGCGAAGAGAACCTGTTGTGCTTTGCTGGCGATCCGTATTCGACGGAAAATATTCTGATTCACGAATTCGCTCACAACATTCATCTGCGAGGCCTGATCAACGTCGATCCCACGTTCGATGATCGCCTGAAAGCGGCCTACGAGTCCGCCATCGCCGCTGGTCTTTGGAAAACAAAGTATGCGTCGACAAACAAGAACGAATATTGGGCGGAAGGCGTTCAAAGCTGGTTCGACAACAACCGCCAGCCGGATCATGATCACAACCACGTTGATACTCGCAAAGAACTTCGGGAATATGATTCGGGCCTTGCTGAATTGTGCGAAGAAGTCTTCGGCGATACGGAACTTGTGTACTCAAAGCCGACAACGCGTCTGGTCGATCACATGCAGGGATACGCCCCCTCAAAGGCTCCGCGATTTGTCTGGCCTGATCACCTGCAGGAAACCAAGCGAAAGATCCGTGAAGAAGCAGAAAACCGTAAGTAGCCCGCGAATCTCCAGCCACCACTGATCACCAATTCACCACGATTGCGCCAACAGGCACGATGCGTTATGGTATAGCTGCCAGCACTTCCCGCCCTGAACCCGTTTCTCTTTACGTTTGCTCCATCGATACTCACCTTACACTTCATCCACGTCCCACCAGATCGACACGCATATGCGAAATATTGTTAGTGCCACCTTGTTGCTATTCCTGTCCACGTTCGCACTTGCCGATGGCGAACGAGACAATAATGCTCAAACCGTCAGACGGGTTCCAGCAGAAGGCATCAACGTGCCGGAAGATCGCGAGACCGCACTTCGCAACGGCCTAAGCACGCTGCAGCACAGCATCGGCGAATTGCAGAAGTCGAAAGACGCAACAACTCGAAAACTGCTGCCCGACGTGATGATTTTTGAACGAGCGGTCCGGTGTGCTCTGGATTACAACGAATTCTTCGCTCCCAAAGATATCAACAAAGCAGACGAACTGCTGCAGGAAGGAATCAATCGAGCCACCCAATTGGCCGCCGGCGAACCAAAATGGATCACTCAACGAGGCCTTGTTGTCCGCGGCTTCGTCAGCCAGATCGACAACACGGTTCAACCGTATGGACTTGTCGTGCCGGATTCCTACGCCTTAGATCACAGCATTCCAACTCGCTGCGACCTGTGGTTTCATGGCCGAGGTGAAACGTCCAGCGAAGTAAACTTTATCTGGGAACGCATGAAGAATGCAGGCCAGTATACTCCTGAACATACGATCGTCCTGCATCCCTATGGCCGCTATTGCAACGCCTTTAAATTCGCGGGCGAAGTGGACGTGCTGGAAGCTCTGGAAGATGTAAAGACAAAGTACCGCATCGATGAAGACCGAGTCAGCGTGCGAGGCTTCAGCATGGGTGGAGCGGGCTGCTGGCAGTTTGCGACTCACTATTCCGACCGTTTCTTCGCCGCCAATCCGGGAGCCGGGTTTTCTGAAACGCCCGAGTTTCTAAAGTTCTTCCAGAACGAGACACTGAACCCAACACCATGGGAAGTGAAACTGTGGACCATGTACGATTGCGACAAGTACGCCATCAACCTGGCTCACTGCCCCACCATTGCCTACAGCGGCGAAATTGATAAGCAAAAACAGGCGGCTGATTTGATGGAAACCGTACTGGAAAACCGCAACATTCGGTTGAAACATATCATTGGTGCCGGCATGGCACACAAAATCGACGATGTTTCCAAAGGCATCATCGACGAAGGAATGGCGGCACTGGCCAAACGTGGACGCAACTCAACGCCGACTTCACTGAACTTCGAAACACATACGCTGAAATACAACCGTATGCACTGGCTTACCGTGGACGCTATCGGTGAACACTGGCAACCGGTTCAAGTGAAAGCTGAAATTCTGAATCGACCAGTTTCGCGATTCACTTTGCAAAACGTGACCGCTTTGACGGTCGATTTCCCGGCGGGTACCTATCCCGGAAACATCGTTTCATCGGCAATCAAAAATGTGCAGGTGACCGACTTTGCCGAAAGCCAGGTGCAGACTCTGCAAGTGCCCGGCCCTACTTCTGATGGTGCCTGGAAATTTTCGTTGAAGCAGGTCGCTGACGAAAACGGACGTCAAACATGGACCGTCGTCGATTCACCAACCAGCGACAAGCTTGCAAAACGCCATAATCTGCAAGGACCGATCGACGATGCGTTTATGGACTCATTTGTGTTTGTCAGACCAACCGGCACCGCGGCAAACGAAGCGGTTGGCACCTGGTCCGCCGCGGAACTTGATCGAGCGATCGAACACTGGCGACGACACTTCCGAGGCGACGCGCGAGTCATCAACGACGTCGATGTTACGGACGAACTGGCTCAAACGGCCAACCTGGTATTGTGGGGAGATCCGTCCTCAAACAGCGTGATGGCAAAGATTGCCGACCAGCTTCCGATTCAATGGACGACCGACAAAATCACTGTCGGTGAAAAATCGTACGATGCAAAAACGCACGCTCCGATATTGATCTATCCGAACCCAATGAACGCCAACCGCTACGTTGTCTTTAACAGCAGCTTCACCTTTCGAGACTACGCGTATCTCAACAACGCTCGACAGGTTTCGATGCTGCCCGACTGGGCGATCGTTGATCTGACAACGCCTGCCGGTAACGTTTGGCCCGGAAAGATCGTCCACGCCGACTTCTTTGATGAAGCGTGGATGCTGAAGTAGGTCGCTAAACAGGTGCCCGTTCAAAGCTGACTCAGACTTCAAAACGTTTGATTGTCTGAGTCTGCGATGCGGTGCGTTTACCAATCGTTCTAACCGGGCGACTGGCCTCAAGCGACACGTTCAACAACTGTCGCACCAGGTCTACTCCGTAGCGGCGGCAACAATTGTTTTGCGGTTCGGAATGCCAGCGTGGCGGTAACTCACGTCGCCAGCCTTGTTCAGGATTACCGTGGTCGGTACGGCTTGAACGTTGAAACGTTTGCCGATTTCCTGGCCGATTGCGGTAAGCATGTTCAACCGAATCACTTCGGCTTTACCTTCAAGGTCGTTTTCTATCCCATCCACGATGGGCTTTGCTGCCAGACAAGGCATTCAGCCATTGCTGAAGAATTCCAGCACCAAAGTGCCCTGCCCGACCTTCCTGTCAAAGTCGGAAGTCGAATCCAATTTGGTGGCCTTGCTGCGCAGAAACAGCCAGGCCGTTATTGCAATGGTAAAAAACAGAATGGCGGGAAGTTTGCTTTGAAGAAAGACCAACATCAGTTCTGTCCTGCTGATTAAAGAAAGCTGAACCGGATGATCCGGAATCAGTCGTTGAGCGGCACCACTGAATTGTATCCAAATCCCCGAGGCAATGTATGCCTGTGGGTCAAGTCCCGCTGCAACAGTCAAATCCCATCAACCGCGACTACTCCTGCAGTTGCCATTCTATGACGGGTTGACCGTTCGCTTTCAGAAACTGATTGATTGTGGAAAACGGTTTGCTGCCGAAGAAACCTCTGCGAGCCGACAGTGGTGATGGATGAGCACTTTCAATCAGCAGATGTCGCTTGTCGATCAGTGTCGACTTGGTCTGAGCTGGCTTGCCCCACAACACAAATGCAACCGACGCTTGTTTATTGACGCACTCAATCACTTTTGTTGTGAACGTTTCCCAGCCTCGCTTTTTATGAGAATTCGCTTCGTGGGCTCGCACAGTTAACACGGTATTCAGCAGTAGCACTCCCTGCGTCGCCCATGATTCAAGATGTCCATGACTTGCTGGTGCGATTCCAAGATCTGTTTCCAGCTCTTTGTAGATGTTCCGCAGCGAAGGCGGCACCTTGATGCCCTTCTGGACAGAAAAACTCAGCCCGTGAGCCTGGCCATCGTCGTGGTATGGGTCCTGCCCTAAAATCAGCACTCGAACTTCATTTAACGGAGTCAACTTTAGCGCGTTAAAGACATCATCTTCCGCTGGAAACACGCTCGCTTCCTGCCTTTGCTGATTCACAAACTGTTGTAGTGTTTGAAAATAGTCGGCCGCAAATTCGTCCTGCAAGGCCTCCTGCCAACAAGTTGGCAGCTGGTGAATGTTCATCGTTCGCTACTTCTTGTGTTTCCATTGATAGACCGACAGATCTATTCTTTCCGAGTCCGAAAAAACCACGCCTTCAAACAGCAGTTCATGACGTTGCAGACCTTCTGAGGTCCCGCTGCCGCGTTCGCTGATTCGTCCCAAAGAATTAACAACCCGGTGCCACGGCACTCCGCTATCGTCTGGGAGATTTCCAAGAACCGCACCCACTTGCCGAGCGTTTCCGGGCAATCCGGCCAACGTGGCAATCTGGCCATAGGTTGCCACTTTTCCTGCAGGGATCCGGCGGACGACCGCTTCAATCTTTGAAATGTTGTCGTTTGCCATCCAACCACCAATGTGTCTCCGCAATTCGCGATCGGCACCAGAAAAGCCGAGTCTCCGGATGTAAACCAAAGTCTAACTGAAAAACAACCTGAGCACACAGTCGCTTCGATGCATCCATCATGAAAGCAGGCAGAGCTGCCAAGATGCAGAAGAGTCAGCTGAATGCTCAGGCTTGCCAGAAAGCCCTGTTGATCGTTCAACGCCCTGATCGAAACAGCTGGTTCTGAGTTGTCGCGGAATCCAGCTGATCCAGATCCAAACCGTCGATTGGCGACACTTCCCGCTGCGGCTCCGCTGGCGCCGCAACGGTTGGCTCGGGACTAACCGCCGCGACCGGAGTGGAAAGATCTGGCGATACGCCCGCTGTTGCCAACGGCGGGGCATCGGCCACCAATACTCCGATCTCCGCTCGCTTCAGAATTTGTATGTTGTTTAGTTCGTTGCATTCCAGAAGCTCATCATAGCTGTCCAACGCAACAACAACGGTGTCGAATTCGGCTTGTTCAGCAGACGTGTTCATGCACATACACGTCAACGGCAGTTGCACTTGAACGTGCAGCTCTTCGCCAGCTTCCATGCGTTCAATACAAACAGTTGCCGATGGAGAGTGCTGATGAATCTGGCAAAGCACACCCACAACAGAAACGCTGAAATTACCGATAGGAATACAACTGTTGTTTCGCATACCGATTTGAAAGACAGGGCCCGCACCAGCATGGCCGTCGCAGACAAGATTGACGCAACACAGTTCCAAGTCGCCAGGCTTCATGCCAACGCTCATATATGGCAGTTGATATTCACCTGCTCCATCTGCCCCCATTCGCTCTCGAATTTGATTTTTCATCAGCAAATCAATCACGTGACCGCAATAAGATATTGGCGATCCCAGCAACTGACTTGTTCGAATATCGTTGGTGTTTGTCGGTTGCATAAACTGCAGTACGCGTGGTACTGCTGTCTCCTGAGTTGTCGTGGGCTGTTGAGCCATCAGCTGTGAGGCACTGACACCAACAACGATTACCACGGCCATCAACCGGATGGCAGATTTTGAAAAGTACATCGTTCGCTCCTTAAGTAGAATTTGATTTCGAAATTTGCGTCAACAAAAAAGCCCGGCTGCTGCAGTGCAGACGGCCGGGCCATTTTCAGTTGGCAGTCAGTGACTAGACTCCCTATTGATCGCGACTAGTTCACACGGTGCACGTTTATTTCTCGCGACGACAACGGAGCGGCTCGGCGATTCGAACGCTCCACGTCTTGCCGCACACCACGCCACCGGGTCAAGGGCGGAGCCCTTGTTAGTAGCAGCCCCAGTAGTAGTTATACACTGGAGCGGCCACACTATGGTAAACGGGACGGCAGTAGTTGAACGTGTGGTAGCTGTACAGCGGACGGCAGTAACTGTGACAGTGGTTGTAACAGCTGTTGTAGCAGTGGTTGTAACAGCTGTTCGCATAACCGTAGCCATAGCTGCGGTGACCATAACCACAGCGACGGAAGCAAGCTTCGATCGCGTCAACCTCACCTTCTGCAGCATCTTCACCGGCTGAGGCACTTAACGCATCGACGTCAATCGACAAATCGAGATCAACTTCTTCCACACTCGCAAATACAATGGTGGACGCATCAATCGTCAGGTCGTCGTCCGCCTTTACGCTGGAAGCCAAAAGAGTCAAAGGCAACATCGCGAAAATCAGTTTCTTAAGCATTGGTCTGTCTCCAGTTAACGGCCGGCAAAGGTGATGAAGAAAGAAACACTTGAGGGCCGGCTGAATTGTGCTTCCTTCGGGATATACAACTCAGCGGAATACAAACAAACTTGTTACAGAATTTCCTTAAACAAAGCTTAGAGCACGGTTTGAAATTGCCGTGTGGGCCGACAAGACGACGGCAAATCTCCTGGCCCGCCACGTAAAACGACACAACTGTCAGCGACCGAAAACTTCGCTTAGACGCGTTTCACAGCGCCCGCTGTGTCCAGAAGGCTGTGTCCAGAAGAATGTGAGGCACGACCCCTTCCGCTATCCGTTGCGGTTTACCAGGATGCGTCGGACTCGTTGGTCTCGGAAACGATGCGATACGCTTCCTGCAATGCCTCGCTATCGCGTTGAAGTGACTTTGCCAGACTTAGCACCACTGCAAAGCCGACCACACCCAGCACACAAAGAACTCTGAGTGTGAAGGCCGTTAGTGGATCCGTCGCATCCTGAGCCGACAGCAGAATGAGAATTCCAACGGTCGGTACTCCACCAGCCAGATACAACGATGTACTGGATTGAGCCGACAATTGACGCAAGCGCCGGACATCACCGGATGTCAACCAGTCGCGCCGCAGCAACGCGGGTAAGTAAGCACGTATCGTCAAAGTTGCCGTCATAAAAAACGGATAAGCGGCCGCGACCAGGCCGCACAACAGCAGCGACCCAACAAATCGAATGTACCATTTGCCCTCAACTTCACCGGTGATGAGTCGCAGGATCACGGGATACGCTATTCCTGCGATGAGCCATTCCACGATCCCCAGAATTGTCACAAATCGACTTAACTGAAAGCTTCTGGTCTTCGCCAGGCTTAATACATCAGCAGCCGTTTCGCCACGATTAAGAGCCTTCACCACCGGCTGCACATAGCCGATGCAGAATGCAAACCCGATAGCAAACGCGAGTGCATTAATCACGATCACCATTCGAAAGAACAGCTCCTGAACGGCCGGCCATTGAGCCTTAATCGCCTGATCGTTATAGAAGTGATTAAACACGGCTGCCACGGCATGCGGCGAAATCGCAGCGATCAGAAACGCGATCAGGGGCCAGCCAAGAGCTACTTTCCGCCAGCCCGTCTGACTTTCATGCACCAACTGGGCGACTCGAGGTTGCAGGCATAAACCCAGATCGCGAGCCAATTCGTTGGCATTGGCATAGCGATCATCCGGATTCGGCTTCAGGCACCGGCGCATAATTGCCAACAACCCTTTTTCCGCTGCCGTCCGAGCAACGCATGGCGTTGGGGAAGTGTTCGTCGCACGCAGTTCTGCCATGCCCGCGAGCGTTTCCGTCCAGTTGCCGACAACCGTTTCATCGGCAAAGGGGCGTGTTCCATACATCAGCTCCCAAAGCACTACGCCCAGCGAAAAGATGTCGCTGCGAGCATCCAGTTCAGCCGGTTTGGTTGCTCGTTGCGGATTGCACGCATCCAGCTGTTCGGGCGACATGTACGCCAGGCTGCCTCCGAACGAAGCTTCGGCGCTATCGCCCTGAACCTCGGAACTGAAGCTGATATTAAAGTCCGCCAGTTTGGCCGTTCCATTCGCATCCAGCAACACATTGGCGGGCTTTACATCGCGATGCAGAATGTTCTGGCCATGCGCGTAGTGCAATGCCTGAGCCAATTCCATTCCCAGCTGACACGTAACTTCAGCCCATGACTTATTTGACAACCCGTTCTTCAGCGGGATGTTCTGAGCCGATAGAATGCCCGTTTGAGACATCGCATCAGCAATGCAGTGTTTAACAATTTGCCCCGTCTTGTGCTGAACCGCCTGAGAAGCTTTCACGACGGACTGCAACGTTCCTCCGGCCGCAAACTGCATGTACAGCAAACGCAGGTCCTGTTCCGGCAAACGCGTTTGATCGTACACTCGCACGATATTTGGATGGTCCAGTTGAGCCAGGGTTTGAGCTTCTGTGCCTTTGTCTCGCGAAACCTTTAACGCCACCGTGCGTTGCATGGATTCCTGGCGAGCCAGAAAAACGCTGCCGAAGGCCCCTGTTCCCAATGCCGACATCAAATAGAAATCATCGATGTGGTCGCCGGGCTTGTAGGTTTCGGCCAAAGACGCACCGGTGCGAGAAGTGTCTGTTTGTTCCAACTGAAACACGCGAGCAATTTCTTCGGCCTTGTCTGGAAATCGAGCGATGCATTGCTGCACGTCGATTGTTTCACCGGATGAGTTACTGCGGATGTGGTACTCTTCGTGAATCAGTTCCACGGGCATGCCGTCGGGGACGCCCAGTTCCGGGTACTCCGCCAGATAGTCTTCCAACACCAACGCTGGACCACCTGAGCCGTGGCGATATTCCAGATCCGCTTTGATCAGTTCAATCAACACAAATCGCCGCTGACGTGCATCGCTTTGGGGCAAATGGTCGGCAATGTGAGGGCCGTAGCCAAGAGCGTCCCATTGAGCCAGAAATTCTTCCAGATGTTGCGCCAGAATTTCCCAGTCAGCATCCGTCGTTTCGCTGTTAAACGACGATTGTTGCAGAGTGTCGTCAGAATTTAGCGGAATCTTCTTGGGATTTGACATGCGGCGCACATATGTTCACGTGTGTTAATTCAACCCGGAATCGCCTTCCCGTGATCAGCGTTTGTGAACATAGTACCATACTAAAGTCGCTGGGTGATCTAAAACGATGGCGATGCAGCCGCCAGCGGAAGTATTTTGGTAAGTCGCAACCACAAAGGGCTACGGAATGAGCGAATACGAAGATGACCCACTGCTTTTAAGCGGCATCAGCAACGGCGAAGTCGAATCACTGGCTCGCTTCATCGATGTGAACAAAAAACAGCTGATGGCTTTCATCAGCCGACGTCTGGGCGAAGGTCTTCGCAGAAAAGTGGAAGTGGAAGACATTTTTCAGGATGTCAGCGCAGAAGCGATTCGATCGATCAGCCCGGAATTTCCTGGTGAGCGAGAACCTTTTTCCTGGCTGTGCCACATTTCTGAACGAAAGATCGTGGATGCTCATCGCCACCATTTCGACGCTCAAAAACGTGATGCTGGCAAAGAACGAGCTCTGGATGCAAAGTCGTCCGGTGGCGGCGAAATCGGGTTGATTAACATGCTGGTTAAAAGCATGACCACACCCAGTGCCGCGTTTTCCAGAAACGCTCGAGAAGTTCGATTGTACGAAGCAATCGCTCAGCTGAATCCAGAACAACAAACAGCCGTGCGAATGAAGTACATCGAAAACAAACCGTCCAAAGAGATTGCCGACGAGCTTGGCAAATCGGACGCTGCCGTGCGAGTCATGCTGACTCGCACGATGAAGCAACTTCACGAAATCATGTCTGACGTTGAGTAGCGTGATCATTCCCGTGTTAATGTTGCGCTTGCCAGACACCACACGCGGCAAACGGCCATCAAAAAACCCGGCTACTGCTTTCGCAGGCCGGGCTATTTTTTTCCTTGGCAATCAATGACTAGACTTCCTATTGATCGCGACTAGTTCACACGGTGCACGCTTCTTTCTCGCAGCGACAACCGAGCGGCTCGGCGATTCGAACCCTCCATGTCTTGCCGCACACCACGCCACCGCGTCAAAGGCGAAGCCCTTGTTTCGCAGCGACAACGGAGCGGTTCGGCGATTCGAACGCTCCACGTCTTGCCGCACACCACGCCACCGGGTAAAGGGCGGAGCCCTTGTTAGTAGCAGCCCCAGTAGTAGTTGTACACCGGAGCGGCCACACAATGGTAAACAGGACGGCAGTAGTTGAACGTGTGGTAGCTGTACAGCGGACGGCAGTAACTGTGACAGTGGTTGTAACAGCTGTTGTAGCAGTGGTTGTAACAGCTGTTCGCATAACCGTAGCCATAGCTGCGGTGACCATAACCACAGCGACGGAAGCAAGCTTCGATCGCGTCAACCTCACCTTCTGCAGCATCTTCACCGGCTGAGGCACTTAACGCATCGACGTCAATCGACAAATCGAGATCAACTTCTTCCACACTCGCAAATACAATGGTGGACGCATCAATCGTCAGGTCGTCGTCCGCCTTTACGCTGGAAGCCAAAAGAGTCAAAGGCAACATCGCGAAAATCAGTTTCTTAAGCATTGGTCTGTCTCCAGTTAACGGCCGGCAAAGGTGATGAAGAAAGAAACACTTGAGGGCCGGCTGAATTGTGCTTCCTTCGGGATATACAACTCAGCGGAATACAAACAAACTTGTTACAGAATTTCCTTAAACAAAGCTTAGAGCACGGTTTGAAATTGCCGTGTGGGCCGACAAGACGACGGCAAATCTCCTGGCCCGATCTGCCGTTATTGCTGCAGCAGAGATTGCAGTTGTCGCAGGGGAACATCGTTGTGACCTGCACCGGGTAATTCAACAAACTCCGCGTTTTGATTGGCTGCTGCAAGCGCTCTGGCTTCGGCCACTGGAACCATTTCGTCGTCTGCCCCGTGCAGAATAGTAATCGGACTCGCGACTTCTGAAATACGATCAATCGAAGACCAGCGATCGAACACAAGATACTGAAACGGAAACCACGGATAGTTCCACTGTACCGTTCGAGGCATCGATGCAAACGTCGAACTAAGTATCACTGCTTTCGGATGCGGCGAAATGGCATGGTCGTTTGATAATCCGTTGTCGGACCATAGCGACACGGCAACAGCGCCACCCAGCGATTCCCCGAAGACCACAACCTCAGCTTCCCGCCACCCCAGTTCGCCGGTCGCATATCGCCAAATCAATTTTGCATCGGCTGAAAGTCTGGTTTCCGTTGGAGAGCCTGTGCTGTCTCCGAAACCGCGATAATCAAAAATCAACACGTCATAACCGAACGACGCCACTTCGCGCAAATCAGAAACGCGTTCCAGCCGATTCATCGAATTGCCTGGAAAGTAGATTAAAAGTCGTTTCGTGGCTTCATCGGCGTTCGCAGACTTCAGCAACCAGCCATTCAAGACATCACCATCGGGAGTCTTAATCTGCACGTCCGAAGTACGTTCCGAATCCAGGTTCAACGCCGTAACGCAAAGAGAGTCGGCCACCGAAGGCCGGTACATCAACCTTCGCTGAGTCAACGTAAAAATGGCCGTTACAGACAGATACGGCAACACAGCATAAACCGCGACACCACGAAGAATCTTTCTTCGCCAGGATCTTTTCCGCCGTGCGTTATGCATCGAAACACTTGAATGACTGGGAAACAATTACCACACAAGAAGATGCCTTCCTGGCGTGGGAAGGCATCAATCAAGCGCCAGCGGCCTTAGTGTTGAGACGATAAAACACCCCAAAACAATCCGCCGAAAGCTTGCGAACGAGACCACAAAAATCGTGGCGTTCTGTCCAACAGACCGACTCACTTCCAGTATTTGTCTGACAATTCGGCCACCGTTTCCGCGAGCGTCGGAATCAGCGGGGTTTCAGCTCACATTAAATTCCAGCAAGACACCACGCGAAGCGGCGCGTTCTGTCAAATAAAGATCCAAGTCTGGAGATCGCTGGAATTACTAACACAGCATCAATATGCAACTGGCAGTGAATTTAGTTGCGGTTATTGAGAAATTGTGCTGTAACAAACCAGCTACGATTTCGCTTTGGTGAGTGGAACGACGAATCATTCGTTTTGAACACTCAATGCCAATCAACAGGTGCAGCCATGTTTAAGTCTTTTGCAGCCATTACTGCGGCGGTTCTTGTTTCAGCGAACTCAATCAGTTTCGCTGACGAAAATGACCTGTTTTCGCAGTTTTCATCCAGTTCTGTCTTCAAAGAAACCACAAACAGCTCCGTCGAGAGCCGAAGTTCGGAACGCATCACCAGTGCGGAAGACCTGCGGGAACGACTGAAAACCGCTGGATTTGATGCCAAAGTAGCTGGCAGCCGCATCGCGTCGTGTGAAAAAAAACTGGAACCGTGGACCTTTCCGGTGCTGGCCATTCTGTCTGAAGATGAAGCCAACGTGACCATTGTGCTGGGGCTTTCGACCAGCGCTGACGCCAGCGAAGAACTGCCCGCCGAAAAGCTGCTGAATATGATGGCGGCCAGCCAAAAACATGCTCCGGCGTTGTTTGCGTTTCATGCGGAACGCGCTCGAACGGAGCTGTCTGTGACTCTGCCAAACGTGGATCTAACGGGTTCAAAAGTTCGAGACGAGATTAACAGAATGTCGGTCCTGGCAAAAAGCACGGCTGAAATCTGGGCAACTGTCCAGCAGAAACAGGACGCAACCACCACCAGCCAACCTGAATCCACGCAGTCGCTGGCCAACGCCGAAGTTGAGCTCAACGGTCAGTGGTCTGCCGCCAAAACAGACAAAGAAGCATTTGCGATCGAATTTAAGACGGGCGGCACTTTCAATCTGGTGTACATCAACAACGGCCAGCAAACCAAATCCAGCGGACAGTTTGCTGCCACTCAGAATTCGCTGACTCTGACGGGCAGCGATGGCCTGAAACTGGAAGGTAAATTCACGCTGACTTCTGCAACCGAATTTCAGCTGGAACTGCAGAATTCAACCGTTTTGACGTTCAAAAAGAGTTAATCGTCGGCCAATCAATCCATAGGCTGGGTGCCTGTTTCGGAGGCCCGTTGTGTCAGCTTTGTGGCTGAAGCAACGGGCCTTTTTATGTTCAACCGTTCATGGCGGCGAAACTCCGGGGTTTCCTTCGCAAGCTCAGTCCAACCTCGGCCACCCGCTGATTTATTCGTAGCGACTGTGTGCCGTTGGCGATTCGACTGTCTGCGATAAATCCTGACTGAAATGTTGTAACAAGTCCGCTAAGTTTTCGCTGAGTTTTCTGAGGGATGACAAAACCCGCTTCTTCAGTAACTCAATTGGAAATGGTGATCTCATGAAACTTCTTATCAACAGCCTGTTTGTTCCATGTGCCGTTGTTGCGGCTGCCATCTTTAGTAGTGGTGCCGTCGCCAAAGCGGATGTTGGCGTTTACAACCAAACGCTGCAGTCAACCGCTTGGGTGTTGGCGAAATCTGAAGGCCTGACATCCAGCGGAAGTGGCGTTCTGGTGGATTCTGAAAAGAAGCTGCTGATCACCAACTTCCATGTGGTGGGCAACGCCCGCACAGCGGTGATTTTCTTTCCTGAAATCAAAGGTGGAAAGCCGGTTGTCGAACGCGATACGTATTTGAAGACGGTCAACAAAATTGGCGTCAAAGGAAGAGTTCTGGCGGTTGATCGAAAGCGAGACCTGGCTCTGATTGAGCTGGATAATATTCCCAGAGGTATTGCCGCCGTTAAACTGGCGGAGACCAGCTGTGGTCCCGGCGAAACCGTGCATTCGATTGGCAACCCGCAGTCTACGGAAGCCTTGTGGGTCTATACGTCCGGAACAGTTCGCAGTGTTTATCAACGGCAGTTCCGTTCTGGTGCCGGTGATCACGACTTTATGTCGCTGGAAACTCAGTCGCCAATCAATCAGGGTGACAGCGGTGGTCCGGTTGTGAATGCTGCCGGCGAACTGGTTGGTATCAGTCAATCACTTTCAGCGAAAGCTCGATTGGTTACCACATGCGTGGACATTTCTGAGGTGAAATACTTTCTGGAAAGCGATTGGAAGCTGGCCCCTTTGCCAATCACTGAGATCCTGGAAAAAGCCGAACTGGAATTTACAAAGGTGGATGGCGACGCACTGGAAGTGTCTTTTGAACAAACGGACAAGACAAAACAGTCTGTGTTCGTCACCGCAGAAGTCGAGTACTTCGAGCAGGCTGATGTCCGAAAAGTCTGGGCTCTGGCAGCAACACTTAAAGAAGCTCCCAGCGTAGAAACAACGATGAAGCTTCTGCAACAGAGTGCTCAGACAAAACTGGGTGCCTGGTCAATTGAACGAACCAGGCAAGGTGACTTCCTTGTCATCTACGTCTGCAAGATCGACGCCACCGCGACACCTCGCACCTTGAAGAGCACGATGGAATACGTCGCCAAGCTGACCAACCTCACCAGGAAAGACCTGACACCTGCAGAAACCAATACCGACCCTGCCACTGTACTGAACGCCTGGCTTAGCAATTAGTCAAATTCACCAGCTGTTGGCAAGTAACAGGAGCCTGGAACATCAGCAGACATCAACGTCGCTGTGAACAATGCCGACAAATCAACAACTGAACAAGACCTGACACCCGCTTTTGCAACAAAGCGGGTGACTTTGGTTCTGCAAAGATTGCCATCGAACTTATCACTAAACGTTACCAGCGCTATTTGGCGTGGCTCAGTCAGACATCCAGCATTGTTCTGACTTTGGATACAAGCCCGCCAGGGGTAAACGGTTTCTGTAGAAACGAGTCACCAGCTTCTGTCAGTCCCAGATCGAAAACGGTTTCGTCTGTGTGACCGCTCATGAAGATAATTTTGAGATCGGGACGTTGTCTGCGAAGTTGCTGAGCCAACTCGCGTCCGCCCATTCCTGGCATAACCACATCGGTCAGCAGCAAATGGATCGTTCCGTCGTATTCGCGAACGATGTCCAATGCTGCGGCTCCACTGGCCGACGTAAGAACGTGGTAGCCGTGGTTTTCCAATACTCTTTGAGCGATGCAGCGTACGCCTTCTTCGTCCTCTACGATCAATAGTGTTTCTGTTCCACCAGCTGATTTGGGGCTGCGCTGCGACTTCGTTTTGTCAGTGACGCTTTCGGTGACGGGAAACAACAATTGAAATGTTGTGCCCTGATCAACGTCACTAAACACGTTCACGTGCCCGCCACATTGAGTCATAACTCCGTGTACGACCGCCAGCCCCAGTCCGGTTCCTTTGCCAACTTCCTTGGTTGTATAAAAAGGCTCAAAAATTTTGCTTAAGATTTCTTCCGACATCCCGCAGCCGGTATCGGAAATCTCAAGGGCCACATATTGCCCCGGTGGCATGTCCGGGGTGCCGACAGCATCATCCATGTTGATTGATAGATTACTTGTGGTAATTGTCAGAAGGCCCCCATCGTGCATCGCGTCTCTGGCGTTGACGACAAGATTAACAATGGCCTGTTCAATCTGACCGGAATCTGCCTTGATCGGCTGAAGCTTTTCGCCCCCGAAGAAATTGAAAATAATGTCTTCTCGGATCAAGCGAGACAACAACCGTTTGGCCGAAATAACGACGGCGTTAAGGTCGATCACCTGGGGCTCAACAAACGTCTTGCGACTAAATGCCAGAAGCTGTGCGGTCAGTTCCGCTGCGCGACTTCCGGCGTCATAGATGGCCTGAAGTGGATCTCTGCGATTGTCCTTTTTGGGAGTCAGGGCCAACAGAAGTTCGGCATGGCCATTGATGACAGTCAACATGTTGTTGAAATCATGAGCGACTCCTCCTGCCAACCGTCCGACCGCATCCATTTTCTGTGATTGACGCAGATGCTGCTCCATCAACGTGCGTTCGGATATATCGCGAACGTTGGCGACGATGTATTGGCGATCAAGATGAATCAGGTTCGCGTTGACCTCCACGGGAAAAGTGGACCCGTCTTTTCGCAAATGTCGGCCTTCAAGCGACAGACTTCCTTTGCTGCTAATCTCCCTCACTAGCTCATTATGAAATCGCGTGCGAGTAATCTGCGAATCCAGATCGCAAATCGTCAGTTGCAGAAATTCGTCTCGCGTATAACCATGAGCTTCACAGGCGCGTTGGTTAACATCAAGTATGCGACCTGTTTCGGGATCAACCACTTCGATAAAGTCGGTCGCATGGTCGATTAAAGTTCTGAACAGCCGCAGTCTGCCTTCTGCTTGTTTTTGTTCAATAAACTTCCCTATTTGTATCCCCAGACTTTCCAGCATTCGCAGCAGACCGGCATCCGGTTCTCGTGGCTGGCGACTAAAGAACGATGCCACAGCCAGCACTTCCGTTCCCAATACTATTGGAAATGCGAACACACTGTTCAATCCAACGTTTTTTGCCAATTGAGATCTGTAAACGTCCTTCGTCACACAAATGTCCGCGATCCACGCTGATTGTGCAGTGGCCCAGACCCGACCGCCCAGACCTTCATCCAATCGGTACGTGGAAGTACGAGAAACCTGGCTGAATTCTGTACTGACTAGTTCCGCGACAACCCAATGTTCTAAGCAACGTAGCCTTTCTCCGGTCTGATCAAGAACCCATAGTTCGCCAACATCCCATTCTGCTGTTTCGCAGATGGCCTTCAGCAGCAGCGGGGCCGCGCTGCGCAGATCTTCGGCGCTGGCCAGAATTTCAATAACCGCGTGATGAGTGGCGACTCGTTTCTCTGCTCGTTTTCTGTTGGTTATATCTCTAGCAAATGCGCACACAATCCCCTGGTCTTCGTAGCGCAGATAGTTTCCTCGCACTTCGACGTCCATCACGGTCCCGTCTTTTCTGACATGCTGAGTTTCCATGTGAAAGACGTGTCCCCGCTTCAGGCGTTCCAGTTCGTGCAGCCCTGCCGTTTCTTCATAGTTCGGGTCAATATCTGCCGCAGTCTTTCCAATCAGTTCTTCGCGTGTGTATCCAAGATTGCGACAGGCACCGTCGTTGACACTAATGAATTTTCCAAACTCGCCGATCCAGAAGATGGAATCCGACGCGTTGTCGATGCCAAACTGCGTCAGCCTAAGAGCGCGTTCGGCGGCTTTTCGTTGAGTAATATCGTGAGAAATCCCCAATACGCCTGCAACCTCCCCCTTCTCACCGTAGTAGGGAGCCTTCGTCGAAAGATAAGTTCGTTCGACACCGTTTGACGTGAGTGTTTCCTCAACGGTCTGCAGTGTCTTCAGCTCCATAATTTGCTGATCGCGATTCCTGATCCTCTGCGCGCTCTGCACGTCAAACAATTCGTCAGCGGTCTTACCAAGAACTTCTTCTGCCGGAAGGCTAACGTGTTTGGATGCTGTCTTATTGCAAAATATGTATCTTCCGTCCTGATCCTTCACGTATACGACATCTGAAATACCGTCGGCAACAGCCTGAAGCAGAGTCGACGTTCTTCGAAGCTCTTCTTCGGCTCGTTTTCTTTCCGTCACGTCGATGGAAATTCCGCTTAGTCTTTGCGGCCTGCCGTCTGGCCCACGCACCAGATTTCCCCACTCTTCCATCCAGGCGACCGTGCCATCCGCTCTTGATATTCGATAAAGACTTTTGTACTCCGTACCAGACTTCAGGCAGGTGGCAACGTTTTCCTCAAACAATTCGAGGTCGTCAGCATGCACCCTGGCCTTCACATCCTCCACTGATTCAGGACATTCTATGTTCTGCGGAAGCGTGGGTTCTGTACTGTAATACCGTTTGACGGTGTCGGTTTCTATATCCCAGACAAACGCTATCGCGCTGGCGGCTTGCAGTGCAATACGCAGACGTTCTTCGCTTTCTCGCAACGCAACTTCAGCAAGATTCCGCTTCGTGACGTCACGCGTCACCGCCAGCATGACTCGTTCCGACCCGATATCCATCGGAACGGCCTGACTTTCCATTGAACACCGCTGGCCACTCAATCTTGTAATATCAAACTCATGCGTCCCGTATTCGCCATTGCACACTTGATTATGGAAATGAATATACGCCTCCCTGTGTTCGGGAACGACCAGGTCAAACACGCTGCTTCCGGCGACAAGGTCAAAGCTGTCTGCTCCGATCATGGCTAATCCCGTCGCATTCATTTCAATCAAATCGCCATTTCGTTTGACCAGTTTAATGCACTCGGGAGTGGCTTGTATGATTGCTTGTGAATAGTTCTGGCTTTCCGTCAGTTGTTGCTCAACACGTTTTCTTTCCGTGATGTCCTGATCTGTACCTTCGATCAGCACCGTTTGGCCGGATGCATCAATTGTTGACTTGGCGCGGCTGTGAATCCAAACGACTTTGCCGTCCGGGCGTACAATCCGCAAATCGGTGGCTACCTCCGGTATTCCGGCTCGAATAGAAATGGAACGACTGATCGCCTTCGAACGATCTTCCGGGTGCACCAGATCAAAGAATGCTTCTGCGCTGGGCTGCTGCACTGTCGCGTCAAGGCCAAAGATTTCAAACAACGCTTCTGACCACCAGACTTCACCTGTGAGCGGATCCGAAGTCCAGCTGCCCAGCCGGGCGATATGCTGAGATTCTGCCAATCGTCGCTCGCTTTCTTTCAGCAGATCCTGAGCGATCTTTCCGGCAGTAAAGTCGGAGAAAGAACAGACCACCTGATACGGCAGCGATTCCCCGTGCTGCCGCAATGGTTCCGAATTGAATCGAAGCCAGGCAATTTCGCCATTCGGAAGGTGGGCACCCATGACCATGTCAGTCACCCTGTTTCCTGTTTGCAACGTGACCGCTGCAGGATGTTCTTCCACGGGAAACGGTGTGCCATCTTCTCGAACAAAACGCCAAATTTTATCTGAATACTTCGTGCCACAGATCGTGTAGGAATCCAGCCCCAATATTCTTTCCGCGCTTTCGTTGCACGTGACGATATTACCGTTGGCTGTTATCAGCAGCACGCCTTCGGCAATCGATTCAACCAACGATCGATAGCGTTCTTCGCTGGCCTGAATGATCGCTTCTGCTCTCATTCTTTCCGTGACATCGTGTACCGAAACGACCAGATGTGTACACACACTATTGTCGTTAAACACAGGAGACGCGCTGGCATTTCCAACAACAATACCTGTCGCAAACGTGGCAGACTGATCCCAACGGACAATCTGCTGAGTTGATTCGGCCTGCTGATATTTTTCCAGCATCGTGGCCACAGTCGCCGCCGGCCAGATCTGTTCCACTTGCCGACCAATCACTTCTTCGGAAGTGAATCCTGTCACTCGGCTGAACGCTTTGTTCACAGATGCGAACGTGTAGCAACCACCCGGTTCCACTGACAGCAGAAAGATTATGTCTCCTACAGTTTCGTAGATGGACGTCAGTTGTTGATGAGAACTTTGTAGTTTGCTTTCTGCTTCTTTCTGGTCAGTAATGTCACGTACGGTACCAATAAAAAAATGGCGACCATCCGATTCGAAGTTCACCAGCCGGATATCAACAGGCACCAAAGTACCATCTTTGTGTTGATGCACCGATTCAAAAGACGATTGGCTGCCACTGTTCCGTTCCGCCAGGAGCGGCCATGTTTGCTGAGGATCTGTCGCTTTGTCGAAGAAATCCGGCGTCCCGCCAATCAGTTCTTTTCGCGAATATCCAAGGTATTCGCATGCGCGATAGCTGCAATCCACGATGATGCCGGTTTCATCCAACATGAAGAACGCATCGGTGGTGTTGTCAACAAAAGATCGAAACCTCGCTTCACTGGTTCTTAAGTCCTGATCAACACGATTGCTTTCGATAGCGATCGACGCCAGGTGCTTAATACGATCAACCAGCTCACTGATTCGTGCATCGACTTTTGTTGGTTCTTTAAAATAGACAGCGACGGTGCCCAATACACTGGGAGTGTCTCGGCACCCCGACATTATCGGCAGCGTAAAACAAGCTCGCAGACCACTGTCCAATGCCAGTTTTTTAAACACCGGCCATTTGTCCAGACGCGCGATATCCTCCACCGCCAATGACTGGCCTGTGACTGCAACCGTAGGACAGGGACCAATCTCCGGGTCAAGGATGATGCCATCCACGATTTCGTTATATTCCCCGGGCAGCGCACCAGATGCACCAACCCGAAGATGTCTGGCGTCACGATCAACCAACAATATCCCACAAACCGACGATGGGATTTCAGATTCAATCAACGCCGCCATTTGCTCCAGAACGTCTCGCAATGGTACTCCCAATGCGATCTGTTGCAGTATCTGGTTTTGCTGCTGCAAGGCTGACTCTGCGTTTCGTTGAGAAGTGACTTCACGCACGACACCACAAACCCCTGCGACGGCTCCCGTGTGATCTCGATAGGCCGATTTCGTCACCGCAAAGACTCGCCTGACGCCGTCGATCATCATCACTCGATCAGCGGTCTCCGACTGTCCAGTCTCCATGACCCGACAATCCTGCTCTCGAAACCGCTCTCTGTCGTCCTCACCCAAAACCGCCTGAAACGTATTGCCAACGATGTCCTGTTCAGATTTTCCTGACAGGCGACAGGCGGCTTCATTGCAGTAAAGGTATTTACCTTCCTGGTCCTTCAGAAACACGGCATCGGTTATGCTGTCCAATGCGATATGAGAAAAATCGACGCTATCACGGCTTGTTTGTGGCCGGTGAATTCTATAGATCGTGTCTTTTTGCATTGGCCACTTTCCAACAAGGTCGATCGTGGTTTTAAGACGAATCCCACCGATTCATGCTGACACTACTGGCGATTCGCGGAGCAAGCCTGACCACTACAAACCGAAAATGATCATGCCTTCCGACATCCTTGAACCTTGCAAACAAGTATACAACTTCTTAATGATTGCATAGTCAACGAAACCGCTTCCCCACTAGCAACTAAGGGTTTAACCCACAGCAGGGTGATTTTATGTATACACCCTAGACATCGAGTTTTCGGTGATCGCCCCGCTGCCTGGAAAGCCCTGATCACTCCCCGAAACGCCAGATTCCCAATGACCGCAGACCGACACCGGTGAGTCTTCGGATAAACGTTTCCTGACTTCACACTCTTCCGTTTCACCGCTTTTACCATCCAGAACTGAGATCAGCTTTGGTCATCGTCGGTCGCCGGATGTATGCGTTTTGCAACCGGATGAGTTCACTGGCTTTTGGGCGAGCCTTTCGCGAAAGTTCGTGTCCGAATGGCATTCCGCCGACCCCGCTGTGACTTTTTGAACGACCGCTATGAATGCCGGTTTACACACTGTTCGCGATACGATTCGCCCCTACTTGAACCTGCCGAACGCCGTTCATGTGTTGTGTTTTGGCTCGTTTATTAATCGAGCCGGGTCGTTTGTGATGGTCTTCATGACCATCTATGTCAGTGAACAACTTGGCTTTGGAATTACCTTTGCCGCCAATTGTTTTGGAGTATTCGGACTGGGCTCTGTTGTGTCGTCGCTGGTCGGCGGATTGCTGGCAGATCGCTTCGGCCGCAAGCCCATCATGCTGTTGGCTTTGTTTGGTGGAGCCATCGCGTTGGCATTGCTGGGCATGGTGCGCGAACAATGGTCGTTTCTAACTTTGGTGCTGGCGTTTTCGCTGGCGGTTGAAATGTATCGCCCTGCCGCGTCGGCCATGATGGGAGATCTTGTTAATCAGATTCAGCGACCTCTGGCCTTCGGGCTGATGTACATCGCCTTTAACCTGGGATTCGCATTTGCAGCTCCCATCGGCGGCTTTCTGGCTCAGCATTCGTTCCAGTGGCTCTTCTGGGGCGACGCGATTACGACAGCGGCTTACGGAATAATCATTCTACTGTTCATCAAAGAAACTCTGCCAAAGCAAACGGCGTTGGAAATCGAAACCGTCGGTCGAGAATCAACCGTGACATGGTCGGAAGCTGTGACCCACATGCTGCACGATCGCACATTCGTGTTGTTTTCACTGGCGACGCTGCTGACAAGCCTGGTCTTCATGCAGGCGTTTTCCACTCTGCCCATCTATATGAGCCAACTGGGATTCACCAAGGAAAAAGTGGGTTGGTTGCTGGCAACGAATGGTGCACTGATTGTGGTTTGCCAGATTCCGTTTACACATTGGCTGAATCGCTATCACCGAATACTGGTGATTCTGGCTGGCGAAATTCTGCTGGCGATTGGCTTCGGCTTAACGACATTTGCTGAAACTGCTCCCATGTTCTTCCTGACGATCGTCATCTGGACACTGGGAGAAGTGGTGCAGGCCGCGTTCAAACAATCTCTGGTTGCCGACCTTGCTCCCACAAACATGCGAGGCCGCTATATGGGAGTGTTCTCGTTATGCCACGCCATCGGCTTCACCGTGGGAGCTCCCGCTGGAGGGCAGATACTGGAACGCTGGGGACCGCAGGTTTTGTGGCCCACCTGTTTCGTCATCGTGCTGCTGGCCGCGGGCGTGTATGGACTTGTATACCTGCGTTTGGAACGCATTCGCCTGCAACTCGAACACGCATCGGCGTAGACGTCCCGCCAGTGCATGAATGTCGCCGAACTTTGGCTTCGTGCGCAAAATGCGCTGCGTGGAAATTCTTAGTTGTGGTGGCTATTCAGCATGATCGATGCCAGCAATTCCTGCCGCAATCCGGCCAGCCGAAACACGCCTTTGTCATGATAGATGGCCATCACTGAAAATTCTCTCGGCCTATGTCGCACGTAGAACACGACCCCAAGCACCAACCCAAGTATGGCAGTGATGATGATCACCCACACCCAAACCTTGTCAAAGCTTAGATACGCGATCGCCGCTGCGATCAGAAACATCAGGATGTAAGCCAACAACCAGCGGGAAAATCTTTTGGCTGCCAAGGCCTTCGATTTGGCCAGATGCGACTGACCAACCACAACCTTCACTTTAATGCCGAACCAGCTCTGCAGTACAAAGTTGGCGATCATCATGGGGTAGACCAATCTAACAACAAACCGAAAGTCCAAGCCCAATGCGTTTAGCGTCAGGTATGTCCCAAAACATCCGAAAAGCATCAATGAAAACGTGGTATTTAACCAACGCGGTGATGCCTTAACGGTTTTCTTAACGGTACCAACAAGACCTTCCGTTTCACCTGTCAGCCAGCAGTACTGATGAAGATCCAGCTCTGACCGGCAATACACCAACGTGTCGATCACTCGATAAGGTTGATCATCGCTTAACTCCACGTCCGCCGTTTCCGGACCGGACTGCGGAGCTGCGAAGGGATTCTGTTCGGGATCTCCATCGCCCATAGTTCTGCCAAATTGAGACTGTGCTTACTGTGGAATCGACGCCAGCAATTGCTGAGCATACTGTTTGACATCGGCGTTCGATGCCTGATCGTTAAGTATACCAAACAAGCGTTGGCGAGCATTCCCGGTATCTCCCGCTTTGCTGAGTGCCTGAGCCGCACTGATTCTGGCACCATCCGCCAAACGGTTCTTCCCATCAAATTTTGAAATTGCGTCGCCGCTTGTGGAAATCACTGTGTCGAAGGCTGCCATCGCTCCTGGGATATCGCCCCTGTGCATCAGGTATTTGCCATAGAACAGGTTATAGTCGCCCGCCAGACTGGGCACGCCCTTCACGGCATCCAACACCTTAATTGCATTCGCCAGCTGAACACCACTGACCGACGGCAGATTCAGCGGTCTCATGGCTTTCAAATAGTCCAACGGCAACGTGTGCTTAGCGACCTGTTCTAATGTCAGCGGAAAATAGTTATCTGTCGGAATGACTTTGATGTCCGTAGCGTTCGCCAGTTGATCAGCAAAGTAGTAAGAGTGAGCAGCGCCAAATACGATGGCAACTTTCTTACCACGATGTTCCGCGCACGCATTTCGGATATTGTCTACGACTTTGGCATTCCATGTTTCCCAAGGCGTGTCGGTGCCAGCCAATTGATGCAGTTTAGTATGATAGTCTCGCAACAGCTGGTTGTAAGCGCTTCCATTAATCGACTCGCAGGACGTCGACATCGCAGCAGATTCCTGCTGGAAGCGGCGTTCAATCAGTTCCAGTTGTTCGCCCTGACCATTGGCCGCCAATTGTTGTACCATCTGCCGTACTCTTGCCTGATAGCTGGGAAAGTACCATCCCACGGGAATCGTCTTCACGTTGTTATCAGCAGCCCAGGGTAGCGTCACATTGGCACATTCGTAAGGCGCAGTGGACGCTCCGCCGCGAACGTTCATGGCTTCTTCTGTCAGCACAACATCCGGCTTGATTTTCGCCAGAAGTGCTCTGAGATGTCCCGGCGTGTAACCGTGAGGCATATCGGTGATAAAGTGTTCCGTGCCGATAATCACGATCTGCGTCGGTCCATCTGACGACGGGGCGCTGACTTCCTGGGAAACGTTTTCAACCGTCTGGCCGGTCGGTGGCTGAGAATCAGAACAACCAACAACACCTGCAAGCACCAGAAAAGCAATGGAATAAGTTCGATACATTGTTCACACTGTCCTTCAACTGAAACTTTGGTCGCTGATCTGCTACGCTTCTGCAATTCCAGGTGTCACTGTCCCGGTTAGCCAAATGGCTTTTAGCGACAGTCAAAACCTGAGTAACGAAAGCTCGAATCGGCTGCGGATATTCCGCTGCAACCGTTGGCCAACACTTGTTTTTCTGACAGGAGCATATCGTGCGTTCTTACTTGTTCGGTATTGGAAACTTCCTGTGCGCGGCTGCCGCGATTCAATCCATGGCTGTCGGAACGGACTGGTCCGGTTGGCGGGGACCGTTGCAAAATGGACACAGCACAGAAACCGGCCTGCCCGTCGATTGGTCGGCTGATTCGGTGGTCTGGATGGCTCCTTTGGCCGGAAAGGGGCAGTCTTCGCCCGTGATCTTTGGCGAAAAAATCTTTCTGACATCCGCCATTGACAACGGTCGCCAGCGAGTGGTGATGTGCCTTGATAGAAACGACGGCAAATTGCTGTGGAGCGATGTCGCGTGGACGGGAGATCCCGAGCCCAGCCATATCATGAACGGTTGGGCTTCGGCAACCTGCGTCACGGACGGCGAACGCGTCTATGCCTTCTTCGGCAAGGGCGGCGGACTGCTGTGCTACAGCGTTGATGGAAAGCGACTCTGGCAAAAGGATCTTGGCGAATTCGAGGGACCGTGGGGAACAGCCGCGTGCCCGGTGTTGGTCGGTAATCTAGTCATCCAGAACTGCGATGCTGATACAAACGCATTCATCGCCGCGTTCGACAAAACAACGGGCGACGAAGTCTGGCGAACCGATCGCGAAGACGCTCGCGGATGGAGCACTCCCATATTGATCAAAGCGGCTGGCCGCGACGAACTGGTGATGAATGGTCATCACGGCCTGACAGCGTACGACCCAACAACCGGCCTGCCGTTGTGGTTCTGCAAAGGCTTCGTCGGCAGAGGAACACCCACGGTGACTCCCGCTCGAGACCTGCTGCACGTTGTGAGCGGCTTGCGTGGCGACACGTACGCCGTTCGCCCCGGAGGAAACGGCGATGTGACATCAACGCACATGGCATGGCACACGCCTCGCAACTGTTCACGCGATCTGCCATCACCAATCGTGTTGGGTGATCAAAGCCTGGTGATGGACATGCGACGAGCAACAATCACGGCCTATAACATCAAGACCGGAGAAGAAACCTGGCGCGATCGACTTGGCGACGCCGCTGTTCTGGGGCAATTCTGCGCAACACCCGTTGCCTGGAACAACCTGGCTTTCTTTGTTGCGGAATCCGGAACGACTTATGTTGTTCAAGCGGGTACTGAAATGAAAGTGGTCGCCGTCAACAACATTGATGCTGGCCCCGACGAAATTTTTCGAGCGTCCATCACTCCCAGCCAGGGTCAGATCTTTCTGCGTTCAGACAGCAACCTGTATTGCATTGGCAAACGCGTGAAGTAGCCCCATAGGACGGTCATGGCTTCCGTCGACGCAAGAGGCGTGTTGATTTAGTCAGTTGATTGCATTAGTCCCGAGGGACGACAGTTTACTGCCGGGGACGGAG
Source organism: uncultured Planctomycetaceae bacterium (assembly GCA_937916515.1). Lineage (GTDB taxonomy): Bacteria > Planctomycetota > Planctomycetia > Planctomycetales > Planctomycetaceae > Fuerstiella. Next base: position 33,457 of record CALFSX010000140.1, read on the forward strand.
TCCCTGAATTGCCAGTTTCTTAAATCTTCGAGGCGAGAGAGTGGCGGCTGTGATCCCGGCCAGGCTGCGTGCTGCTACGTCGTTACTGGTCGTTTTCTGTTTCGGCTTGCGGTTCACCCGCTTCCATCAGCACCGGGTCAAGGAAATCGGTGTTGGGGTAACGGCACTGTTCTCGCTTGACGGCTATCAACTTTGGGGTGGAGTCTCGAGTTTCCAAAACCAGCACGTCTTCGACGGCTCCGTAGAAGTGAGCCGGCTGAAAAGTGTCCGATCGTTGTCGATAGCAAATGATCTGTCGTTTCGTTAGTTCAGCATCGGGGGTGATTGTGTCGCCCGTTAATGCAATGTCGAACGAGCTGTAAGACTTTGAATATTTATCGGCCAGAGCAACCGTCTTTTCCAATGATGAATCCAGCTGAGTGATCACGGCTTTGGTGTGGTAGGCTACTCGGTCGCGTTGAAACAGTTGCTTGTAGATGGCTTTGGCCAACTGCGGATCATTGCTGACTTTCTGTGAATAGAGCTTTTCTATCAAAGCATCGAACGCTTCCTTCTCCGATTCTTCCACCACCAGCATCACGGCTGCTTTGTCCGCCAGATCGGGGACGGCGTTTCGCATGGCTTCGATGTTCGCACGTAGTTCCTGCATTCGCTGCTCTTTGGCCAGAACCGCTGCTTCGTAGGTCTTAATCGCTTCGTCATCCAAACGTTCCATCTTCATACTGATGGGCACGATCATCTGCCGATTGGGTTCTTCCCAAGTGACGATGTAAGATCGCTGGACGGAATCGACTGACTGCCGATCCTTCGAATACTTCACCTGGCCCTTGCCGACAACACTGACACCAGGAGAAAAAACGGTGCCATCCAGCTCAAACACCTCTTCAATGGTCAGCTGACGGTCTGTCTGGCTGGTCACTCTGCTGATCGTCTTTGAGATTGTGACAGCATCTGACTTTGCCTCATTGGCTGATGATCGACGAAAAGCAGGGGCAATCTTTTTAATGTGAGGTGCGATCGGAAGCAGTTGCAACTGGTTGGAATATCCTGCCACCAGAGTCACGGGTTCTTCCTTGGTCCATTGGTCTTCCTGACTCAACTGCGGAAACGCAAATCGGCCTACATCAACCGGAAGCCCCATCACCCATTGTGGATGCCGAACGTCTGTCGCCTCGCCCGAGGGTTTGATGGTGGTTGGCAAGGGAGACGAAGTGCGCTGCGATCCCAGTCGATAGAAGCCGGTATCACCGCCGGAAGAGTAGGAGTGCCAGACCGATTCGCAACGGACTTCGATCTGGTCCGAGTTGTTCTTCTTCAGACGGTAGACAACGGTTGCCGAACTTTTTTGCTTTCGATCGCCTCCAAAGTCCGATTCAATATCCAGCTTGTAGTACAACGTTGGCTCGCTGACCGCGTACGTTCGAGCCGTTGAGGGTGCCTTAATTGTTGTGGTTGCTGGATCGGTCACCTGTGCAACTGCCGAACCTATCCAGCCTGGCAAATACGCGAGTGAAAGTAATAAGAGTGTGTATCTCATTTTCATAGGCTCCCGGTTGTTTGCCTGTGCTCTAATTATCGCCAGCCAAAGTCGATCGATGCAGCTGGTCCACGGGCTCGCGCCCGTGGCTATCACATAGCGTCACTTCGTGACTTTAACGCTCCCAAACTCCAGTCTGCGAGTCTCGCGTTAACTCATTGGTTTTCAGCTCAAAAATCCTTCACGGCGTTGGGCTTCGCCCTTAACCCTGTGGCGTGGCACGCCACAAGACGTAGAACGCTCGAATCGCCGAACCGCTCCTTTGTCGCTCTGAAAACCTGCCTCAACGTGAACAAGTTCTTAGATTTAAGAATCTAAATCGCGTCCACAATCGCATTGAACGTGGCACTTGGTCGCATGGCTGCGGTGACGAGCTGTTCCTTGGGATGGTAGTAGCCACCGATATCTACCGGCTTGCCTTCAGACGCCTGCAGCTCAGCAAGGATTGTTGTTTCGTTGCTGGCCAACGCGGTGGCGGCAGCAGCAAATTCCTGCTGCAGTTCAGCGTTGTTTGACTGAGCAGCCAGTGCCTGAGCCCAGTACAGAGCCAGATAGAAGTGACTGCCGCGGTTATCAAGTTCGCAGGCTTTGCGTGACGGGGCCTTATTGTTTTCCAGATACTTTCCGTTGGCTTCGTCCAAAGCCGCCGCCAGTACTTTCAGTTTTTCGTTGCCCTGCTTTGCTGCCAGATCTTCCAACGATACTGCGATTGCAAGGAACTCACCCAGTGAATCCCAACGCAGGTGGCCTTCTTCCAGAAACTGTTCTACGTGCTTGGGAGCAGACCCGCCCGCACCTGTTTCAAACAAGCCTCCACCTGCCAGCAACGGAACAATCGACAGCATTTTGGCGCTGGTGCCCAGTTCCAGAATCGGAAACAAGTCGGTCAGATAGTCTCGCAACACATTTCCGGTGACGGAGATTGTGTCTTTGCCATCTCTCGCTCGCTGGCAGCTGACTCGCGTGGCTTCGAAAGGAGAGAGGATTTGAATATCCAGCCCTGACGTATCATGCTGCGGCAGGTATTCGTTGACCTTGGCGATCAATGCCGCATCATGAGCTCGCTGAGCGTCCAGCCAGAAAATTGCGGTCGCACCCGTCGCGCGTGCTCGAGAAACAGCCAGTCGCACCCAGTCTCGAATCGGCGCGTCTTTGGTCTGACACATCCGCCAGATATCGCCCGCTTCAACCTTGTGCTCCATCAGCACTGTACCAGCGGAATCTGTGACACGAACAACACCCGCTGCGGCGATCTCAAACGTCTTGTCATGAGAACCGTATTCTTCCGCCTTCTGAGCCATCAGGCCGACGTTGGAGACGTTGCCCATCGTTGTGACATCAAAGGCACCGTTTTCTTTGCAGAAGTCGATGGTTGCCTGGTAAATGCCGGCATAGCAACGGTCCGGGATCACGGCTTTGGTATCGGCCAGTTTCCCATCTGGTCCCCACATCTTGCCCGACGAACGAATCGCGGCGGGCATAGACGCGTCGATAATCACGTCGCTCGGCACATGCAGATTGGTAATTCCCTTGTCTGAATTCACCATGGCCAGCTTTGGTCGGCTGGCGTAAACCGCGTCCAGATCGGCTTTGATGGCGGCCTGTTGGTCAGCCGGCAAGGCTGTGATTTTTGAGTACAGATCGCCGATGCCGTTGTTGACATCCACGCCCAGTTTCTGCAAAACATCAGCGTGCTTTTGCAACACGTCCTGATAAAACACGCTTACAAAATGGCCAAAGATGACAGGGTCTGAAACCTTCATCATGGTGGCCTTCATGTGCAGCGACAGCAGTACATCCTGCTGTTTGGCATCGTCAATGGCTTCCGCGATGAATGCTCGCAAAGCGGTCTTGCTCATTCGCGATGCATCAATAATTTCACCGGCCTGCAGCTTCAGACCGCTTTTCAAAACGCTGACCTTGCCGTCGTCTGCGATCAGCTGAATGCCGACTTCATCCGCTGCTTCCATCACATGCGACACTTCGCTACCGAAGAAGTCTCCATCGTTCATGTGCGAAACGTGAGTTTTGGAATCCTTGCTCCAGGCACCCATCGAATGTGGATTCTTCTTTGCAAATTCCTTCACCGGCGCGGCCACGCGACGATCGGAATTTCCTTCTCGCAAAACCGGATTCACCGCGCTGCCCAGCACCTTGGAGTAGCGTGCTCGAGCATCTTTTTCGGCATCGGTTTTTGGTTCTTCCGGAAAGTCAGGCAAAGCGTAGCCCTGACTTTGCAGTTCTGTAATCGCTTCCACCAACTGAGGAATCGACGCGCTGATGTTCGGCAACTTGATGATGTTGGCTTCGGGAGTTTTGGCCAGCTCTCCAAGTTCCGACAGTGCGTCCGCCTGCTGTTGATCGGCTGGCAACAGGTCTGAGAAATTACCCAGAATTCGAGCCGCCAAAGAAATATCTCGCTTCTCAATCTCGACCCCTGAAGACCTCGTAAACGCCTTCAGAATTGGCAGCAAAGAGTGAGTCGCAAGAGCTGGAGCTTCGTCGGTTTCCGTATAAACGATTTTGGACACTGAATATTTCCTGAGGTTGAATGAGCGTGAGCCGGAAGCCGCTGGATGTGCGGCGATGGATGTTTGTAAGTTACGAACGGGTTACAGAATCGATGGGCCTTTGACTTCGATCCCCTTCAGTCGCATCTTCAATTCTTCGATGTTGGGAGAAATTTCGAAGGCCGCTTCACGACTGATGAATTCTCGCATGACGAAACTGTACAGACTGTCGTTGAACAACTGCATGCCCTCGTCCTTGCCGATACGTATCGCGGAGTGCAACTTGTTGTCTTCGCCTTCCGCCACCAGTTTTCTAACGGTCGGATTAAAAGTCATGATTTCCACAATCGGTACTCGCCCCGGTTTGTCGACGATCGTTTTCAGCAGTTTCTGGCCGACAATCGCCTTCATGCTCATCGCTATCGCCGCCCGAATCGCCGCGTGCATGTCAGCCGGGAACAGGTCGATGATACGAGGGATCGTACCGGGTGCACTGGAAGCATGGATTGTTCCGAAAACAAGGTGGCCGGTTTCGGCCGCATGAATGGCTGTTTCGAAGGTTTCCCGGTCTCGCATTTCACCCACCAGCATGATGTCAGGGTCTTCACGAACCGCGTGCTTCATGGCCACGTGGAAGTCGATCACGTCCTGTCCGATTTCACGCTGGTTGATCAAACAATCTTTCGAGGTGTATACAAACTCAATCGGGTCTTCGATCGTCAGAATGTGTTTGTTCATGTTGTGATTGATCCAGTTCAGCATCGACGCAATCGTCGTACTTTTTCCGGACCCGGTGACTCCCGCCAGCAGCACCATTCCCTGGTCGTACTTGCACAGGTCTTCCATAATTGGCGGCAGGTACAAACCTTCGAATGGAGGAATGAACCGCTCGATTTTTCGAGCCACCATGCCGACTTTTCCCAGCTGCGTCAGCAGGTTCACTCGGAATCGCCACGGCTCGTCCTGATATTCCACGACCTTTGAAAAGTCGGCCCCGCCATCGCGGTGAAAAATATCCAGGTTGCGCTGGTCCATCATCGGAAAGCACAATTTGATGAGTGCGCTTTCGCTTAGCGGAGGCATCTCAAGTGGCGTCAAGTGCCCTCGAATTCGAAAAATTGGCGGACGATCTGCCTGCAGGTGGATGTCCGAACAATTCATCTTCACTGCCATTTTGAAGATCTTATTGATCTCAATGTCAGCATTCGGGTCGAACGTGGATTTTACCCAATCGCGTGCCGTAACCATGTTCTGTTGTCTCTATTCTGAATCGATACTTACGTGAACTCTTCAACTGTGCCAATTAAAACCGTGGCAATTAATGTTCTTGTCGGCTGATGCCCGAATCTTCCGCAAGCGGCTCGTTTGCTTTATTCGTCGAACACTTTGAAGCCTGATGATCTCACAATCGGACCGTGACACCTCGTTCGGCCATATAACGTTTGGTTTCTTCTATTGTGAACTCGCCATAGTGAAAAATGCTGGCCGCCAACGCTGCACTGGCTCCCCCTTGTGTGACCGCTTCGCACAGGTGAGCCGGAGATCCCGCTCCCCCACTGGCAACAACGGGAATCGATACCGCATCCGCGACAGCTCGGGTGATTTCCAGATCGTAGCCGTCTTTGGTGCCATCTGCATCCATACACGTCAGCACGATTTCGCCAGCCCCCAGACGTTCGACTTCGCGAGCCCACTCGACAACTTCCAGGCCGGTGGGAAGGCGACCGCCGTTGATATGCACGTCCCAGAATTCTCGACCGTCCTTCTGCACTCGTTTCGGGTCGATGTTCACCACGATGCACTGGCTGCCGAACTTTAACGCCGCTTCGCTGACAAACTCGGGTGTCTTCACCGCCGCCGAATTAATGGACACCTTGTCGCAACCAGCCTTCAACAAACGCCGAATGTCGTCGACCGTGCGAATGCCGCCGCCGACAGTCAGCGGCATAAAAACCACCTCTGACGTGCGAGAAACAACATCCAGAATGATGTCGCGTTCTTCGTGGCTGGCGGTGATATCCAGAAAAACCAGTTCGTCAGCACCCTGCTGCTCGTACTTTTGAGCAATTTCCACCGGATCGCCGGCATCCTGCAGATTGACGAAATTCACGCCCTTCACGACACGCCCCGCGTGAACGTCAAGGCAGGGGATGATACGCTTGGCCAGCATAAATCGTGCTTTTTCGTTTTCGATATAGATACCATGACGACGGCTGAATCGTATCAACCGCTTGTTGTGAACGATCTTATCACACCGTTGCCCCCAAGTCCGGTCAACCGATAACACTGTTTTCCCGCTTTTTCCCGTTGTAGACGCACTGTTGCTATGAATGATTCCGGCCAGATTGTTTCTGTTGAGCTCGGCTCCCGCTCGTATTCGATTTCCATTGATACGGGCAACGTTGCCCAAACCGGCGTTTTACTAAGAACGTGGCTGAATCTGGCCGCTGATCGCCCTCTGAAGTGCTTCGTTGTTACGGACACCAACGTGCTGCATCCGCACGCAAATGCCGTAAAAAAAGCTCTGACAGCCACCGGAGCGGAAGTTCGAGTCGTGTGCGTCAAGGCGGGTGAAGACTCGAAATCGCTGAAAGAATTGTCGGACTTGTACGACGAACTGGTTGATTTCAAGGCCGACCGAAAAACCGTCGTCATCGCTATTGGAGGCGGCGTGATCGGCGATTTGGCCGGATTTCTGGCCGCCACGTACGCTCGAGGCCTCTCGTTTGTACAGATTCCCACCACTCTGCTGGCCATGGTTGATAGTTCCGTCGGCGGAAAAACGGGCATCAACCACCCGAAAGGCAAAAACCTGATTGGCGCGTTCCATCAGCCAGTTGGCGTGCTGATCGACATCGACATGATCGCCACCCTGCCCGACCGCGAATACTGTTCTGGTCTGGCGGAAGTCATCAAGTACGGCGTCATTATGGATGCCGAGTTCTTCAGCTATCTGGAAAACAACATTGTCGGCCTGAACAATCGCGATCCCGATGTTGTCGCTCACATAGTGGCTCGCAGCTGCCAGCTGAAAGCCGAGGTCGTCCAGGAAGACGAATTCGAAACAACCGGCCTGCGAGCCATCCTGAATTACGGCCACACCTATGCTCACGCGTTTGAAGCTTTGGGCGGATATGGCGCGCTGCTGCACGGCGAAGCTGTGTCGATCGGCATGGTCTGTGCCAGCCGACTGGCCAGAAAACTGGGCCGGATTACCGACGAAGATGTGAAGCGCCAAATCGAATTGTTACGTGCCGTCCAACTGCCGGTTGACGTTCCGGAAACACTGCAAAACAGACCAGACGATATTCTGAACTGTATGCTGCTGGATAAGAAAACCGTTTCCGGAGACCTGAAGTTTATTCTGCCCGATCGCATCGGCCATGTCGAAACCATCGGCGGCATCGACTCACAAAGCGTCGTCGCCTGCCTTTCGTAAGTGCAGTGTCCAACATTGATGATGCGGTGACCCACAGCGTTTTACGTTTAGACAACCGCCGGCCGAATATCTTCGATGTTGAAACTGAATCACCAACAATGTGAAGATAGTATGCTGACATTTTTGAACAACGATATCGTCGTCATTGGTGCCATGTCTGAAAGTGGAGCCATCGGCAACGGAGACGGCATGCCATGGAACGTGCCCGAAGAGTATCAACACTTCGTTGATTCGGTGCGTGACAAGACCGTGATTATGGGCCGACGTTCTTACGATATTTTTGGGGCTGACTTCGATGCTGACACGTTTGTGCTTTCACATACCGCTGAGATAGCGGGTGCCACGGTTTGTCGTAGCTTTGACGACGCGATCTCACAAGCAAAACAACTTCACAAGACAATCTTTATCGCAGGCGGAGCAAGCATTTATGAACTGGGCATTCCCGCCGCAACTCGCCTGCTGCTAAGCACCATCAAAGGCGACTATCACGGCGATGTAAGTTTCCCAAACTTCAACAGGAATGAATGGGAAGTTGTGTGGCAAGAAGATCGCCCCAACTACATTCTTCGCGATTGGCGCCGGAACAGCTGACGCTGTTTTCTTCGTATTCTGGACGAAGTGGGCCGCCCTTCTCTGCGATCTTGTGGATCGATGAAGTGCGATGACTTGTCATCGTTTTCCCTTGAATGCCGCCCTTCAAAACGTGGGGAACGTGGCAATTGTCAACCTGTTTTTTTCCTATGCGACTGAAGTCCCGAGCCTGACACTTCAGGTGGCGCTGGGCCGCAGGTTTTTAGCTGGACAGCGCCACTTTTGCTTTACGAAGTTCAGTAAGGTATTCATGCCCCATCTAACCATGGTCCAGTTCAGCCACCAGTTTTAACTGGTGGTAAGGCGATTGCCGAGTTGTTCGCAGCCGGCTTTAGCCGGACTTCAGTCACGGCTTCAGCCGCTCCGTGGTCGCTACAACCGAGATGCCAGGGCTGTGCTTTTCTCCCGCTGCAAAACGCGAAAACCTCTGGTTGAAATGATGGCTTTCAACCAGAGGTCTCGTACTTGTTCGACTGCGATCGTCGCTGTGTGACTTGATGCTATTCCTCGTCGTCCGCCTTCTTTGCACTACTCGTCTTGGTGCTGCTCTTTTTGGTGGAGGACTTTGGTTCGGCGTCTGCTGTCTTTGCTTTCGTGCTGGTGCCAGCTTTCAGCTTGTTCAGTTCTGTCACCTGTGTTCGAGTTAAGACACCTTTGATTTTGTCGTCCTGTTCGGCTTTCAGGTCTGCCAACTGCTTCGCTAGATCCTCTATTTTTGGGCCGAAGTCGTCTTTGATGTCGTAAATTTCCTGGACCTGTTCATCCTTCAGTTCCAGCTTACCAAAATAGGTCGGCAGCCGATGGTACTTCGAAGTCTTTTCCTTCTCTGACGACTCCGTCTTAGCCTTCGAAGAACTCGACTTCTGCTGAGCCACCGCAGACAAAGTGCCAACCGTCACAAACAACGCCAATACAGGAGCCATGGCCTTAACTGACATGCTTCTCATCTTTACTACTCCAATAAAAACTCTGGCCCGCATGTAAGGTACTAATAGTGCGGCACCCCGGGCCACTATTCAAGTGCCAGGTTGGCGTTTTCTCAGTTTTTTTCCCTTGATCCGTCAAAAGGTTGATAGTCCTGTTTCTTGCCGTAGCTGGTGTGGGCTTTCTGTTTGTTGCGTTTTTTTGTTGAACTCGCCAGCGGTCACACTATCCAAGCGCGTCGATCCAGGCTCGGTATTCTTTGTCGTTCATCACGTCATCGACTGCTATCACTGTCTCTGCCGATCCGGTCATTAACGCTGGCGCAAAAGACTGGTCGTCGCTGAACATTTCGATCCGATCGGGCGTGGCTGGCCATATAGGAACAGGCGGCGTGGTTTGGACCGACTTCGAGATCACCAGCTGTTGAGTGCCAGCTCCGTTGTCAGTCGAGCGATGAGTGAACTGACCAAGTTGCTGAAATCGCATACGAATTTCTGCCGCTGAAAGTGGACTGGCTCCCTTGGACAGTTCAATCTGGCTGTCAGCTGCTGACAACTGCAAAAGATGAATCAGAAAAGAATCGTTCGCGTCGAAGTCTCCATCGCCATCGACGTCTGCCATGTCACCCATCGCTTCGATTCGCGTTCGGATCTGCTGCACCGTACTGCGGCTGGCCCCTTTAGTCTGTTCAATCTGTGCGTCGCTGCCAGACAACATGACCAGCTGAGTCAGGAAGGAATCATTGGCGTCAAAATCGGTATCTCGATCAACATTACCCGCCAGTGCATCAAAGCTTCCCGACACATCAAGCCGATACAACTCGCCGCCAAAACCAAGCCGACTCGCAATGAAGTACAATGAAGTGCCATCCACTTTCTTCACCTGAGCGTTCCAGTTTCCTAACACTGACTCTACTCCCTCCGCAACATCGGCTACCGTGTTCACTGTCTGTGTGTCGCTTAACGTGTCGATCCATCGAAGTTCCTGTCCGATAATTCCATCCTCGGCAAAGAAATACTGTCGAGAGCCGATCAGCGTTAAGTCACTTGGTGAAGCGTCTCCGAAGGGATTGATCTCAAGTTCGTGCACCTGTGGCGAATCGTCTGTGAAATCTATCCAGCGAAGCGTGTTCTCTGATAAATCGGTCCAACCCGTGAAATAGCATTTTGTCCCAACGAACTGCAATTCTGTAAGGGATCCGTAATTGGGCCCCGGAACCATGTCGTAGGTGATTACTTGCTGACTGTTGATGTCAAGGTAGCGGAGCTCAACACCGTGCAAAGAGTCATATGCCATGAACATCAAGCCGTTATCATTGGCAGATGAATTCTTACTATTCCATGATCGTATGGAACTCGTGGCTGTCCTGAATGGTACTGTCGTGCTGTAAAGCATTTCATGTGCAGTGTTTGCTGAGTTCGGCTCGAAGTACGTTTCTTGTTTTTTGCATGAGTGGATAGCCGTGCCGCCTTCGCTTGATGACTCGCGGTTCCAGTCGTCCGGGCCTGTTGGCAACTTCGCAGCTGGCAATCTGCGTGAGCAACATCATACAGTGGTTCCGCATGTCGGCGATGCTGCCGCTGGATGTCATCATCCACGAAGCTAAGACGTACTGGCAAGCACTTGTGAAACTGATCTGTCGAGGTTGCCTGTCATGAAGAACGGCTGCTCCGGCAATCGTGGCTCGAATCAGGTTGTAATGGCCCACGCTTCGCGATGCACCATCTCCGGCGACTTGCACCGAACATGTCTCAGATTCATCGACGCTTTAATGCCGCAAATATCCAATTCGGAATTCCATCGAAATCCATACAGCTCAGCGATGTCTTCTTCGCTGAATTCATCGGCATCGATCAGTGTTGTAACGATTGTTAATTGCTTCGTGCGACGACCTTTCTCGACCACGTTGTAGCGGATTTCACGCAGTTCCAGGGTTTCAGGAATTTGATGATACATGCCCTCATCCATCCACGTGGGCCGCTGCGGTCGAGTCCACTGCAGCGTGTAATCGTACTTTCCCAGGCGACGTCCGCGACGAAAATCGGTGTGGCGAATCTGGTGCATTCGCGTGCAGACGTGCGTTCCCCGATGAAACATCAGCGCGATCATCATCAACGAACAGTAGTAGCGATCCAGAACCGCGACGTCGTCGGGGGAAAGCGCTTTCGAAATGGTCCGCTACAAAGCCGTTTCGCCGGTTTCCTTTCCCGCATAGGGAGCAATGGCCACGTCCATAATCGCGGCCGTTGCCAGCGACAGAATGCCGACCGTTCGAGCAATCGGCTGGCCAACTCCAGGCTTTTGAGCTTTCTGCTGCGGGTACCGTGACTGATTGCGCGGCGTGTCGGGCATGGTGAACGTAAAACCGTCGATGAGTTTTGCATGCCGTCCCTTCCACAGCCAGGCGTCGGGGGCATGGGCTTCCATTTCTTCGGCCACTTCGCGCGTGAGTTCTCGCTGCGCGGGCTCCGAAAGTTTAGCTCGAGCTCGGCAATAGTCACCCGTGTCAGAAGTGGGTGGCACGTCTCCAACCAGAAGGCAATAGCTGATTCTTTAACATCACGCAACACCTGGCCCAGAAACGACCACAACATGACCGCTGTGTTGTACACGCCGTGCATTCCAAACAGAGCGTCGTGCTTTGCAAAGATTCGTTCGATGCGTTCGGCAGAAAGCAGACTGGCGAACGGCAGTCCGGGTTGAGCAAGAAACGCATCCACCACAGCTGAAAACCGGTGCTGCGTGGAGGCCGTCGATCTGGTATGAACGAGTCCATGAAAAAACCTCCCTGGCAATTTCTGAGCAAGAGAACCAGGAAGGGTTTCAGAATCATTGCCAGGAAGAGGCAAACAACACAACCTCAATCACGGCGAACGAGAATTTAACAAATTCCCGCAACCACCTATAGACCAACTACGCGCCCCGAATGGCACGACAGTGCCATTCGGACCTGACCCCTTTTTAAAGTGCGTAGGACACGATGCCGTGTTTTTGGGCTCGGCTAATGCGGTCGGTCGCGTGGAGGCCGGCGAGGATGAATTCTACGCAGGATGCTCGAACTGCTGGATCGCCGGACGCGTTTACTTCAAACGCTTTGTCCCAAATCGGCGGTACTCGTTTTAACAACGTTTCATAGTGATCGCTGGGCAACATGTCGCCGACTTCGATTTTGACTCCCTTGGCGAAGATCTGGCTGATCTCTTCCAGACCGTGAAGTTCTACGTATTCGCCGAAGACCGTCTTGATAGCTTCAGCCGTCACTGAATCCAGAACCTGGCGTTCTGACATTTGATGACTGCTCATCAAATCCACTTCCAGCTTGCCCAACGATGATGAATACAAATGACCGAGGTCACTGATTCTTGGCACTGCGGGACGTTCCTTCAAAACGGCTCCTCGCCGTCTGGCGCTGGCGATCATGGTTTCGTAGTTAGCAATGCTGATTCGAGCACTAACGCCGGACTGCTGGTCGATGTAGCGACTGTGTCGAGCGGCTCTGCTGATTTCTTCGATGATCTGCTTCATGAAGAAGGGCACGACCACCGGATATTCGCCTTCCAACGGTACACCGCACTCCTGTTCCATGATTTGAATGCCCAAATCACGTTCTTCAGGGTAATGCGTGTGAATGACGCTGCCGATGCGGTCCTTCAACTGAGGAATCACTTTGCCGCTGCGGTTGTAAGTCGATGGATTTGCTGAAAACAGGATCATCACGTCGATGTCAAACTGAACAGGAAAGCCGCGAATCTGAACGTCTCGTTCTTCCAGAATATTGAACAACCCGACCTGCACTAGTTCGTCCAGTTCCGGCAATTCGTTCATGGCAAAGATCCCTCGATGCATTCGAGGGATCAGTCCAAAATGCAGTGCGTCTTCTGCTGACATGCTGGTTCCCGCTGCCAGCTTGGCGGGATCGATTTCTCCGATGATGTCAGCAAACTTGGTGCCCGGTGCCAGACGTTCGGAATAGCGATCGCTGCGAGCCCACCATTTGATGGCCACCTGATCTTCCGGCGTGGTTGCCAGATGTTGCTTCGCCTGGCTGGTGATGGGCTTCAGCGGATCTTCGTGCACCGGACAGCCTGGCAGGTCCAGATAAGGGATGAAATCGTCCAAAAACCTTGACATTTGCCGCATTAAGCGGCTTTTGCCCTGCCCTTTTTCGCCCAGAAACAGCATGTCGTGCCCGGCCAGCATGGCAAGGCTGATTTCGGGGACAACCGTGTTTTCATAGCCCAGAACGCCTGGAAACAGCTGATCGCCATTGGCCAGGGCAAGCTGAAAGTTGGCCATGATTTCTTCTTTGACGGTTCGAGATCTCCAACCGCCGGCCTTCAATTCTGCCAAAGTGCTCGGCATATTCATCGTCTGTCTTTCCAAGGGCATCGCCCTTGACCCGGTGGCGTGGCTAGCGACTGAACATAGGATAGTTCTAATCGCCGAGCCGCTCCGTTGTCGCTATGTCTGTATGTTGCGGCTATGTCTGTTGCATCTTAGTCACTCGCCGCAATTCGTCACTTAGAAATCCGGCGTCGGCCGATGATTCGATCGTTGCCGCGATCTGGACGGCACAAATGGTGGAATACTTCGGCGGAATCTTTACCAGATCTTTCAGCGTGGTCAAAATCATGGCGTTACCAGCGGCTTCTGTCTGTTGAACAACGTAGGCCAATTCTTCCGGAGAATAGTGATGGTGGTCCGCAAAGAAACATTCGGTCGCCACGTTTGCACCAATTTGTTCGCACGTCTTCACAAACGCTGTCGGGTTGCCGATGGCCGTCAGCACTGTCACCGGCTGATTTTTTACCGTCGATATTGATTTGACTACGCCATCTGAACTTATCAACCCCGTTGGCAAAAATGACACGTGAGCTATCTTCAAGTCTGATGTCGTATTTGCTGCGTGAATAGCGGCACGGATATCGTCCAAAACCGATTCGTTGACCTGATCTGCTCGAGTAATCAGCGTCAGGTCAGCTCGATTGACGCTGCTGACCGGTTCTCGCAGCAGGCCGCGAGGCAACAAGTGATTGTGGCCGAACGGGTTGGTGGCGTCGATCAGCAATATGTTCAAGTCTCTGTGAATGCGGCGATGTTGGAACGCGTCGTCCAGCACGATCACTGACACTTGGTGTTCTTTGATCAGCTGTTTTGCCGCCAATATTCTATCTGGATTCTGAACGTGAGGCACACCGGGACATAGTCTGTCCAGCACTCGCTTTTCGTCGTTTGTGCCCGTGTTGTCGGCTCCATAGCCGCGGCTGATAATTCCTGGGCGGTGGCCCTGTTCCGCTAGTATCCGGACGATTTCTGCTACGATCGGCGTTTTTCCGGTGCCGCCCGTGGTTTGATTGCCAATTGCCACTACCGGCACGTCGACTCGATGTATGGTCTTCCAGCCATGATCAAACGCCAGATTTCTGACCCACATCAGCACGCCGTATGGCTTTGACATCAACCATAAAAGTCCGCGAGCCATTGTCGCCAGCAAGCCTTGTTGTTGACCGCTTATCAGTCTTTTATAGGCTTGTTCGGACATAAAACTCTTCTGTTACGTGGTCTTCGTCTGTTTCGCGACAGCTTCGCGGCCTTAACGGTTGTTGTTTTGTGCTTTACTGTAACACTTTAGCCTGCTTTTCCACGTCCACTTCGTGCCTGTGCCACGCCTCCTTCCAACATCCTGAGATGTCGTCATGTCCAAAGCTCTGCTTATTCCGTTGTTTTTTTGCCTGATCGCTGGTTGTACAAAGTCTGATACCAAACCGGCTTCTTCTGCGACTTCGCCTGCCGAACCCGTCAAGGAAAGCTTTGCTGCCGACAATCCTGAAGCCGTGGCCGCGTTGACCGAACTCGGTGCCGTATTTCAAAAGAATGCTGCTGGAAATATCGTCGAAGTTAATCTTCGAAACACTACTGCCGCTGATGAAGACTTGAAACAAGTAGCCGTGCTACAGCATGTGACCTCTATTCTGCTGAACGACTTGCCTGTGTCTGATGCCGGTCTGGCCAATCTGGCGACGACCAGCTCTCCCGTTGCCAATCTTGATCTTCGAGGCTGTCCGGTCAGCAACGACGGACTTGCTCATTTGAAGGACATGACTTCGCTGAAAGCACTTCGATTCAACGGTGTCAGCGGAAAAACCACGGTTGATGATGGCGGTATGGTTCATCTGGCCAAGCTTACCAACCTTAAAGTGCTGGCTCTGGACGGATTATGGGTGAGCGAAGTTGGCTTTGAATCGCTGGATCAACTGCTGAACATCGAAGAACTTTATATGAAATCCACCACGATCAGTGACGATGGACTGCAACTGCTGGCACGTTATCCGAAGCTTAAAAAGCTGCGACTTGCCTTTAATCAGATTTCAAACGATGGCCTGGCTCATCTGTCTGCCATTCAAACGCTGGAAGAACTGGACCTCAGCGAAAACTCGCAAATCTCTGACGCTGGTTTGACTCATCTGGCAAACCTGACCGCCATGAAAAAGTTGAATCTGTGGCGTCTGGCGATCACCGACGATGGTGTGTCCAATCTGGCAAAGCTGGTCAACCTGGAATGGCTGAATCTGGACAACACTCAATTATCAGATGCTGGTTTGCCGTCGCTAAAGAACATGACACAGCTCACCTTTTTGCATCTGGGATCTACCACCGTTTCTGACGTCGGTCTGCCGTCTTTGGAAGGGTTGACCGCTTTGAAAGATCTTAAAGTCACTCGCACGGCTGTCACCGAAAAAGGTGTCGCCTTATTACAGCCCAAATTACCTAATACAAAAATTCAACTGCTGTACATTGAGGGCGAGTAAGACGATCTTCGAGTCTCCTGGTGATTATGAGGCGTTGGTCCGCCTGAATATTACCAGCGACAACGGAGCGGCTCGGCGATTGAAGCGTTCCAAGTCTTGTTGCCATCTACGCCGTTGGCGTCTACGGCGAACCCTTGTTGCCCGTAGCGACAACGGAGCGGTTCGGCGATTACAGCGTTCCACGTCTTGTTGCAAACCACGCCACTGGGTCAACGGCGAAGCCCTTGTGAGGTTATCAACAGATTTGTTGATAACTTGTTGATCACCTTATCAGCGAGGCTGGGTTTCAGCGGTGTCTGTCCACCTGCTCTTTTTCCCTTGCCGATGGCTGTTGATATCAGTTGCTTTTTAACAACAGCCTTTGGGCTCTGTTTACCGCTGCTTTCAAACAGTTATTCACTCGACTTGTCGTTACTTAAATTGTTACTGCGTAAATCTTTACGTCTTGTTATCTGTAAGTTATCAACAAATCGTCGGGCCTATATTAATACTAATACTTTATTAATTTTTGTTCTTAGAAAACCAACGCTTCTGATCGATCTATCGATTTAGCCTACCGTTCTTTGATCGATTCAGACGCCACGGCTGCTGTTTGAAAAAGCAACAGCCGTGGGTTTCTGAATGCTATGACAGATCAGACCTCCCAGCCTGCTCTGTACGTCTTTGTAATGTAGGCATCGGCTTCTGGGCAGTTTGTCGCCTTCAAGGCGGCAGCGTCCCATTCAAGGGCCTTGCCGGTCCGATAAGCGACGTTACCGAGCAACACGGTTTCTGTGAGTGCTCCCGAATAATCAAAGTTGCAGGTGGTTGGCGAACCGTCCTTGCAGGCTTTAATCCATTCCTGATGATGCCCTATGGAAGCCGGGATGGTCTGTTCTGGTGGCTTAAAAGAGGCAAACTTTTCCGATGGGAACAGTCGGTAACGGCTATAGTCGGAATAAAGCTTTCCTTCGGTACCAACAAACATCACACCGTTGGCAGGAACGCGTTCGCCGGCGACTTCCTTAGGAATCATATCGCCGTCGTACCATGTCAGATTGCAGGCAGAAAGTTTGCCCCTGGCAGGGAATTTGTACTTCACCGTCAGACCGGTCGGAGCCATCTCTTCATGAACGGCGGCACCGAACGCTTCGCAATGAGTCGGATGTCGCAGTTTCAGAGCCCAAAATGGCAGGTCCATATAGTGGCAAGCCATGTCGCCAAGAGTGCCCTGACCGAATTGCCAGAATCGACGCCATTGAGCTGGATGATATCGGCCAGCAACATATGGTCGCACTTCAGCAGGGCCGAGCCACAGGTCCCAGTTCAGGTATTCCGGCGGAGCCTCTTCGACGCCCGTCAATTCAGTGATGCCCCAGCCTTTGCCGACCCACACGTGAACGTCAGTGACGTCACCGATGGCACCGCTTTCGATGATTTCGACGACTCGTCGATAGTTATCGCCAGCGTGAATCTGAGTACCAAGCTGAGTTGCCACGCCCGCTTTGGCAGCGGCTTCAGCGATGATACGAGCTTCTCGAACGGTGTGCGTGAGTGGTTTTTCGCAATACACATGCTTACCAGCATTGATTGCTCTAATTGTCGCTGGAGCATGATGATGGTCAGTAGTTGCGACAGTGACGGCGTCAATCTTGTCGCCTTCAGCGTCCAGCATTTCTCGATAGTCAGCGTAGGTGCGAGGTTCCAACGACTTCTTTTCGATTAACATCGCTTTAGAGCGTTCAAGGTAGCGAGAGTCGATATCGCAGATGGCGACGATGTTTTCAGACATGACACCATCGACGTCGGCTGCCGCTCTATTGGCAGTACCGATACATGCGATGTTGAGCTTTTCGAGAGGGTTATTGCTGGCAGCGGAAGCTGTACCGTTGGCATGTAAACCAGCAGCAAAAGCAGCGGTGGCGGCGGTCGTCTGGATGAAATCACGACGAGTTTGTTGAGTCATGGAGGGCTCCTTGAGGCAGGAAAGAAGTTAAGCGAAGTGTCGAGCATACGTAAACAAGGCAGTAGTTCGCAAGAAAAGGGTTAAGAAAGGGCGGCGTCGGCAACAAGGAAAGAGCAAATGCTGGTAATCTCAAGGCCATGTCACAGCACTACCAAAATATGATCATCGGTCAGGGATTAGCGGGATCCGCAATCGCCTGGAGACTTCACTGGTCGGGCGAAAGTGTGCTGTTGATAGACGCCGACGAGCCTGACACAGCATCGCGTGTCGCCGCTGGACTGATAACACCAGTGACCGGAAAAAGACTGGTGAGGTCGCCAGATTTTGAACAGTATTGGAAGGAAGCGACTTCGTTTTATAGGCGAGTCGAACAGACGACGGGCACAGCGTTCTTTGAAGAAACGCCAATGATCCGATTGCTGGATCCCGAAACAGCGGAAGCTTTGAGCAGCTTAAAAGATGGCGCAGAGCCATGGGAAGGCAGACTACAGTCAGGCGGTCAAGTAAAGACAGGCGTGAAATTGACACAGGCCGGGCGATTGAACGTTTTAAGGTATCTGGACGCGACAAGAGCATATTTTGACGCTGCAGACAGTTACAGAACAGCGAAAGTGGTCGTGGAAAAAGACATCGATATAGGAGCAAAGATTTGTTGGAAAGCGTTAAACGTTACGGCAGATCGATTGATCCTATGTCAGGGATCAGAGCAAAGCGGACTGTTTCCAGACGTGCCGAATAATCGAAGTCATGGAGACATATTGAAGGTAAGAATAAAAGATTACCAACGGACCGAAGTCGTCCATAAAAGCATATGGATCGCAGCAGAGAAGAACGGCGATCAGACGGTAGGCAGTACTTACGACTGGACGAATCTAACAGGTGGCATCAGCACGGCAGGGAAAAAGGAAGTGTTGAACAAGCTGAGCGGATTGGTAGACGGCGATGTGGAAGTAGTGGATCACAAGTCGGGTGTGAGACCGACGATGAAGGATTATGAACCAGTATTGGGATGTCATCCGAACAGCACCAACGTGTTCATATTCAACGGACTTGGATCGAAGGGAAGTTTAAAGGCCCCAAAGTTGGCCTCTGATTTGGAACAGTTCATGTCTGGTCAGTCACCCGTTGATCAATCGATAAACTATCAACGTTTGGTGAAGAAAGAATTGGGCAGACGACCGCTGACAAAGTTGGCTCAGGAAGCAGTAGCATCTGTAGTTTGTAATGGCGACACAGCGATCGACGGAACAGTCGGTAACGGATTTGACACCTGTTTTCTGGCAGAAAAGGTCGGCGATACCGGGCAAGTGATCGGTTTCGACGTTCAGAAAAAGGCCATAGAATCAACGCTGGAGCGTTTAAAAGCGACCGGCTTCAATAACGTTCAGCTACTGCTTGAAAGTCATGAAAAGATAGCTTCGATTGTCGCAAAGAACACTGTAAAGGCAGTGATGTTCAATCTTGGCTACCTTCCAGGAGGCGACCATTCGTTGATCACAGAACCCCGATCATCGACCAAGGGGATAGCAGCTGCGATCGAAACATTGACGAACGATGGTATACTGACGGTGCTGGCGTACAGAGGTCATAGTGGTGGCGAAGAAGAGTTTACAGCAGTCGAACGGTTGTTACAGCAATATTCAGACAAGCATGCAGTGGAACGAATAGACAGCACACCACCCAAGCCCACTTCACCAGTATTGTTCGTGCTAAAGCTAAAGAAGCAGGGCAGAAGGAAATAGCACAAGCGATAGAGCGGTAAAGTTAGTGACCAGAAGCAGAGTGAAGGAAACGATGAAGAAAAGCGTGTTGATATTGATGGCGTTTGCGGCGGCGTTTGGACGCATGGCCATCGGTGCCGATCGCCCCAATGTATTGGTCATATTGACAGATGACCAGGGCTGGGGTGATTTGTCAATGAACGGCAACACCAACTTAAGCACACCGAATATCGATCAGTTGGGCAAAGAAGGAGCAGTCTTCGACCGCTTCTATGTCTGTCCGGTATGCTCACCAACACGAGCAGAATTTTTGACAGGCAGATATCATCCCAGAGGCCGCGTTTACAGCACATCGGCGGGCGGCGAACGACTTGATCTTGATGAAGTGACGATAGCAGAAACGTTTAAAGCCAGCGGATACCGAACAGCGGCCTTCGGAAAATGGCACAACGGTATGCAGTATCCGTACCATCCCAACGGTCGAGGCTTCGACGAATTCTATGGCTTCTGTTCAGGTCATTGGGGCAACTACTGGAAGCCGATGCTGGAACACAATGGCGAAATCGTAGCAGGTGAAGGCTTCATTGTTGATGACCTGACAGATCACGCGATTAAGGTGATCGAACAGAAAAGCGATCAGCCTTTCTTCGTTTATGTGCCCTACAACACACCGCATTCGCCGATGCAGGTACCGGATCGATGGTGGAACAAGTTTAAAGACGCTGAACTAAAACTTCACAACGTGAACAACGAGGGAAAAGAAGACATAGATCACATCAAAGCAGCGTTGGCGATGTGTGAAAACATCGATTGGAACGTTGGTCGATTGATGGAGTCGTTGAAAACAAGCGGTAAGACTGATAACACGATAGTGGTCTATTTCAGCGACAACGGACCAAACGGAACCCGTTGGAACGGCGGCATGAAAGGCCGCAAAGGATCGACAGATGAAGGTGGTGTAAGATCACCGTGCATCGTCCGGTGGCCATCAGTCGTTAAACCAGGACAACGCATCACCATTAATGCCGCAGCGATCGATCTTCACCCAACATTGGCGGCGATGGCAAATATTAGTGCTGTCAATAAACAACCTTTTGATGGTCAGGATCTGGCACCGTTGATCATGAATGACGGTATTTTTAACGGCAACGCCTGGCCAATAGAAGAACGCATGATCGTGTCACACTGGAACGGGAAAGTGAGCATAAAAAAAGGTCGCTTAAGGCTGGGCAACGACGGGAAGTTGTATGACGTCGAAGCTGATCCCGGGCAACAGCACGATGTCTCACAAAAACATGCGGTGGACTATAAAAGAATGAATACCGTTCTTGGTTACTACAAAGAACAAGTGCTGCCAGGTTATGACGACAACCGACGACCGTTTGTGATCGCTCATCCCGATAGCCAGAATACTCAGATACCAGCCAGAGACGGAAAAGAGCACGGCGGAATCAAACGCTCCAATCGCTTTCCGAACAGTTCGTACTTTACCAACTGGACTTCCATAGAAGACAGCATCACGTGGAACGCTGAAATACTAACCAGCGGTACCTATGAAGTTGAATTGTTCTATACTTGTCCACAGGGTGATGAAGGATCGACCGTACAGCTATCATTCAACAACGACCAGCTATCAGGAACCGTCAACGCTGCGGCACCGGCAGTGATCATAGGAGCCGCGGAAGACAGAGTTAAACGGTCGGAATCTTATGAGCAGAACTGGTCACGACAAATACTTGGTGACATAAAACTAACGGCAGGCTCAGGAACATTAACACTGGCAGCGACGAAGATACCGGGAAGCTCAGTGATGGATTTTCGTTTGATGATGCTGCGTAGAAAATAATGTTTGCCGGAATGAAACAGGGCAAGGCGAATAACAACC
>CALFSX010000141.1 GCA_937916515.1 uncultured Planctomycetaceae bacterium
TATTTTGCTTCGTTTTGATGATGTCAGAGCCAACGAAGATGCCAGTTCGAACTCTTACAGCTGCCATGCTATTGCTGCTCGCCACCGGGTGTCAGCGAACCAACAGCTTTCTGCATATGGACAGCAACAGCCGTTCACCGTTTTTAGGGCTGCAGTTGTCTGTTGATGCCAGAGATCAAAAGGTGGATATCCCCAGCGCCAGGCAGGACCAAGCCGGGCAAATCGTAAACGTCAAAAATGAATCTTCAGCGAACGGTTCAATCGGCGATCAGGAAGTGGTTGTCGACTTGTCATCGAGCCAGCCGTCGCCAGCCAACGATAAGTCATGGAAGCTGTCGCTGCCCAAATTGAATCTGGCACAAAACCCACGCGACGCCGCTGAGATTGATGAAATTCTGGATCGAATTTAATTCAGCGTCGAGTCTTCAGCGTCGAGTCTTCAGCGTTAGTTGTTAAGTTGGCAGGCAAGTGGCCCTGGCTGGAGCAAGGTGCCGCATTGAACGCCGGGTGGCCGTGGTTGGAGCGAGTTACAAACAAAGCCACAGGGTTTCTCGCCTGCTCGCAGTTTGCGGGTAACAGCCATGTTTGAATTTTTCACGCTTTGCCGGAAGCCGACTTACGTGAGAACAAAACGCCGAACAGCAAGACGGCCATTGTTCCTACCACAATCGACATCATGGGATCGACCATGGCTCTAAGCGGTGCCACCCTTTGATAAAGCGGCTGCAGCCAGCTGGCAACATCCGGCATATCTGACAGTGCCATCGCGGAAATACACAAGACCGCAGCGGAAACTCCCAGACCGGCTCCCAAGGCGCCTTGAGCATTCGTGAACCGAGCCAGCAGCATCAGCCCCAGCGTGCCTCCGCTAAGAATTGCGGACACTTTCCACCACACATCCAGCAGGCTCTTGATCTGAATCATCTGTAACGCCAGCACGATACCGGCGGTTCCCAGAACAACCGTCGTGATCCGCAGAAAACCCAGGCTGGCCCGTTCGTCAAACACGGGCTGACCACCGTTATCCAGTTTCTTCGGCGGGAAAAATCGGTTCTTGATATCACACAGGATCAACGTCGCGGAACTGTTCAAGGATGAATCCACGGTACTCATCGCAGCCGCCAGAATCGCGGCAATCATCAAGCCGGACACACCCGTCGGCAATTGTGTCATAATAAAGTGAGGCAGCACGGCGTCCGCTTGAGTGCCCTCGGGAAGTACGGCAACTGTTCGATAGAAAACATACAGCCCCGTTCCAATAAAGAACAGAATTGCGGAAATTGGCAAATAAGCCACCGCCCCCATCCACACACTCTGCCTCGCCGCCTGTTCGCTTTTGGCCGTAAAATAGCGTTGAACATACGTTTGATCAGCCGTGAAGTTCTGCAGGTTAATAAAGAAGCCGAACAGCAGGACGGTCCAGAAGGATGGCCCCGAAACGTCGAAATCGAATGTTCCCAAAGAAAGCTTGTTGTTGGATGTGCTGTACGCTCCGTCAAGAATTCCCAACAGGCCATCCGGAACACGCATAATAAGCAACACAAGACAGGTGAGCATTCCGCCAATCAGAATGATGCTTTGAACCACGTCCGTCCAGATGACCGCTTCAATGCCGCCCATCAGCGTGTAGGCGACCACCAGAACTCCCAGGCCCACAATGATCAGTCGAATATCAACGTCAATTAATGCTGACACTGCCAGCGACACGCCGAACAAAATTGTGGCGATGCGAAACACGTGATACAGCACGTTAAACGTAGCGGTGTAAACTCGAGCCCACGCGCCGAATCTTTGTTCAAGATGTTCGTAAGCTGAAAAGCTGTTGCCGTTGCGAAAGAACGGCACAAAGTATTTTGTCGCCACCCATGCTGCATAGGGCAACGAAAGTGAAAACACAAATGGGTTCCAGTTGCCGGAAAACGTCTTTCCAGGATTCGCAATGAAGCTGATGCTGCTTACGAATGTGCCCACAATCGACAGCCCCACAACCCACCCTGGCAGCGAACCACCGGCAGAAATAAACTCACTGGCGGAGTGCGTCTTCCGTGACATCAGACAACCAACAATGGTCACCCCAATCAGGTAAACAACAACCACAATCAAATCGACGGGGCTTGCGGTGGGCATCAGGGAGACTTCACGTTGGTGAAAAACTGCGGCGAACGTTGGTGAGCGTCACCTGCACCGCGCACTGAAACTCAGCAAGCGACGCAGGATGAATGGCCATACGATACTCTGAATCGCAGAAAATCCCAAGCTGTGGCCATTCCGTCGTTGCTCCAATTGACGCAAGGTCGGTGGCGGCAGTCGGCACGGGCCGATCATTACAATGTTTAACCGGCCCTTTAGCCACCAGTTTTGACTGGTGGTCAACTTGCAGTCTGGCTAAAGCCATGACAGGAAGTCTGGCTGCAGCCGGCTACAAATAACTCGGTATCCGTTATACCACCAGTGAAAACTGGTGGCTGATTCAATGCGGTTTAACCACCAGCTGGAACGAGTGTCTGAGTCAATGCAGTAAAGTCGTTTAACGCGTGGTCGCAGACGTGGTCTGCAACCACGCGTTGAACATCAAGACTATACTTCACGGCGTTGGGCGAAGCCCTTTCACGTAGCGACAAAGGAGCGGCTCGGCGGCTAGAACGTTCCACGTCTTGCCGCTTTCCACGCCACCGGGGCAAGGGCGAAGCCCTTGCTAGGATCGCAGGAAGCCTTTGGATGTTAGCAGGTCGATAACAGCGGTTGCACATTCATCGATGGATTGCTGATCAGACTTCAGCACCAGGTCCGGTGATTCCGGAACTTCGTACGGCGCGGTAACTCCAGAAAAGTCAGGTAGCTTGCCGGCATCCGCATCCGTGTATTGTCCGCGAGTATCACGTTCTCTGCAGACTTCAATGGGGGCATCAACGTGAACTGTCAGGAAGCGTTCTGTGCCGACAACTCCCGCAACTTTGTCGCGAACAGTGGCGTTCGGTGCCACAAACGCTGCCAGGCAGATGATACCGGCGTCGTTTAGGATGCTTGCCAGGTAAGCAGAACGGCGTAGGTTTTCGGATCGCTCTTCAAAGGTGTAACCGAGATCTTTGCTGAGTCCCGCGCGGACCTGTCTGCCGTCCAGAACCGTGACAGCTCGACCACTGTCGAAGAGCTTTCGTTCTATTGCTTTTGCAATGGTGGTCTTGCCGCTGCTTGTCAGACCAGTCAGCAGCACGGTGACTGGCTTCTGGCCATAACGAGCTTCTCGTTCTGTGGAAGTCACTTCGGCAAAGTCGCCAGCCTGCTTGGCTTCTTCTTCAACGGCAATGTCGGTTTCCCACGCTGCCAGCTTCTTGCCGCTGGCACTGCGATCCAGAATCATGGCCGCAGCGACAGTGGCGTTGGTGATTCGATCGATCAAAATCAACGCACCGGTAGACCGGTTGCTTTTGTACGAATCGAAACAGATGGGTTCGTTTAATGACAACCGGCAACGGCCGATTTCGTTCAGGTTCAGCTGCGGCGACGGGCTGCTGTGAAGTGTGTTTACGTCGATGCGGTAACGCAACGATTCGATTGATCCGGTGATGACTTGAGCCGAATGTTTAACCAGGTATGTTTTGCCGGGCACCATTGGTTCTTCAGACATCCATACCAGCATCGCTTCGACGGTATCCGAAGTGGCTGGCACGTTACCCGGTTTGACAATCATGTCGCCTCGACTGGCATCCACTTCGTCTTCGAAAGTCAAAGTGATGGCCAGAGGTGCGTAGGCTTCTTCCATGTTACCGTCGAAGGTAACGATTTCTTTGACGTGAGTGGTCTTTTTGCTGGGCATGATCATCACTTCATCGCCCTTGCGGATGATGCCGGAAGCGATGGTGCCGCAGAAGCCGCGAAAGTCCAGGTTCGGTCGATTGACCCATTGCACGGGCATTCGAAAGTCCTGCAGGTTTCTGTCGGATCCAATGTAGACAGATTCCAGGCGATTCATCAACGTGCTGCCGTTGTACCACGGCATGTTTTCGCTGCGGTCGACAACGTTGTCGCCGTTAAGAGCCGACAACGGAATGAAATGCAGGTCGGGCATGTCAAGGCGTCGAGAAAATGCGCTGTAGTCGGCACAGATTCTGTCGTAGGTGGCTTCATCAAAATCGACGAGGTCCATTTTGTTGATGGCAATAATGACGTGACGAATGCCCAGCAAAGACACGATAAAGCTGTGCCGTTTGGTTTGAGTCATCACGCCGTGCCGAGCGTCAATAAGTATGACGGCAAGGTCTGCGGAGCTGGCTCCTGTGGCCATGTTGCGAGTGTATTGCTCGTGGCCCGGGGTGTCGGCAATAATGAATTTTCGTTTGGCGGTGCTGAAGTAGCGATAGGCCACGTCGATGGTAATGCCCTGTTCGCGTTCTTCTTTCAGCCCGTCTGTGGCCAGAGATGGGTCGAACTTTCCGCCGACGGCACCCTGAGTTTTTGAGTCGGCTTCCATTTTGGCCAGCTCGTCTTCGTACAGCATTTTCGAATCGAACAGCAGGCGTCCGATCAGCGTACTTTTGCCGTCGTCAACGCTGCCGCACGTGATGAATCGTAGCAGCTGCTTTTGTTCGTGCTGTTTCAGGTAGGCTTCGATGTCGGTTGAGATCAGGTCTGATTGATGCGACATGGATCTTTTTATTTGCAGTTTGATTTGTGGAAGTGATGAGCCATACTGGCCAGCCGTCTGGCTTGGCCCTTAATAACCGGATAAATATTTTTTGCGAACGGCAGCAGTGGAAGCTGCGAGATTAGTTTTCAGCGTCTACTGCTGCGTCACTGCTACGAACCAGAATTCTGTGGTTGTGGGTTCTGTTAAAGATCCCTGTGTGGCCGAATCTTTAACAAGATCCACTACGCTACTTCGCAGCAACACTAGAATGACTCGGCGGTTCTAACGCCCTACGTCTTCCCGAATCCCACGCCACCGGGGCAAGGGCGATGCCCTTGCCTTGTTAGAAGTAGCCCCGTTCTTTTTTCTTTTGCATGCCGGATCCGCCTTCGTCTTTGTCGATGACTCGCCCCTGGCGTTCACTGGTCCTGGTCAGCAGCATTTCCTGAATGATTTCCGGCAATGTCGTCGCTTCTGATTCCACGGCACCGGTTAACGGATAGCAGCCAAGAGTTCGAAAACGAACCATCTTTTCCGTTGGCACTTCGCCCGGCAGCAGTTTGACTCGATCGTCGTCCAGCATAATCAGCACACCGTCGCGTTCGACGACTTTGCGTTTGGCCGATTTGTACAGCGGGACGATTGGAATATTTTCCAGATGGATGTACTGCCAGACATCCAGTTCCGTCCAGTTACTAAGAGGAAACACGCGGATGCTTTCGCCCTTGTTAACTTTCGTATTGTAGATGTTCCACAATTCAGGGCGTTGGTTTTTCGGATCCCAGCGGTGCTTTTTGTCGCGGAACGAAAACACGCGTTCTTTAGCGCGGCTTTTTTCTTCGTCTCGGCGAGCTCCCCCAAAGGCAGCATCAAAACCGTATTTGTCCAAAGCGGCCTTCAGCGAATCGGTCTTCATCACCTCTGTGTGCTTTTCGCTGTCTTCCAACGGGTCGATGTTTAACTTCAAGCCTTCTTCGTTGATGTTAACCAGCAGTTCCAGACCCAGCTCTTCGCGAATAAAATGATCGCGAAAGGTGATCATGTCTTTGAACTTCCACGTCGTATCGACGTGCAGCAAAGGGAATGGAGGCTTGGCCGGATAAAACGCCTTAAGGGCCAACTGCAGCATGACCGCTGAGTCTTTCCCAA
Organism: uncultured Planctomycetaceae bacterium; assembly: GCA_937916515.1. GTDB lineage: Bacteria > Planctomycetota > Planctomycetia > Planctomycetales > Planctomycetaceae > Fuerstiella. Next base: position 5,777 of record CALFSX010000141.1, read on the forward strand.
TGGAATAAAGCATCACGGGATTGTTAAATTCCGCGACAACTTCGCGGATCACGTGAATACTTTCAGCCTCAAGCTGTTTCAGATGGGTTAGGTTGTAATCGCTCATGATTTTCCTGGAGCGGACGTTCTATTGGTAAGATTGTGGCGGATGTAAGTTCAGCACTGACAAGCACTTAGCGTGGTGTTTGGTGAACCGGAAAACGGTCCTTTCGGCAGAATTTCCACCGGCAGCACGCTGAACACAACACGTTGGCAATGAGTTATAGTCATATTGATACGGTCTGGTAAGGGCCACGATAGCGATGTGTTTCTGCCGGGTAAACACGGATTTGTCGGCTCCCAAATCTGAAAGCTTCGGCAACTGGTCCTTTTCGGCAAAGACTGCTTAGCGCAGGCCGGCGCCGCACGAATTGGCAAAAAAGACCGCCGTCAGCACAATAGAGAAACAACGCAGGCTGAAATTCGCATGCGGCAATAAAAAAAGGCGTTCGCAGACAACAGTCTGCGAACGCCCTGAGTTTAGGAATCACTGATTAAGAGATCAGTGATCTGTATCTATGATTTGCGTGATGTGTTCTCAACGGACTCGTTTTTCCCAAGAGCATCATCAACCGCTTCGCACGCGGAATTCAATGCATTCATGGTACGATCTTCCAAAGATTCGGTCTCGTCATCTTCTGCAACCAGGTCGCTTTCCATTTCTGGTTCATCTTTGATGCCCAGCACCTTCTTGGCCAAAAATCCGACAAGCCCGGCAGCCACTGAAAACACAGCTCCCATTTTCGCGGCGGCCTGCAGCGACGGGTCGACGAATGCCTGACCGCACACGAACAAGGCAACGGTCAGTCCAAGTCCAGCTACGCACGACGTCACAACAAGATGCTTCATGTTCATGCCGGAAGGCAGTGGGAAGCCGATCAGTTGAGCGAACCAGGAAAAGCCGGTGATACCGACAACTTTTCCGCCAATCAGCGAGGCGGCAATGATCCAGCTTAAGCCGTTGATTTCGCCAAAGGCAACTCCAGCGTTTACCAGGGCAAAGAAGAACAAGCCAATATCAACGAACAGCTTCAAGCTGTGTTCGAACTTTTCAAGCGGGCTATGTGCGTGTTCACTTTCGTGAGAATAGTCATCGTCGTCAACGAACATCCCCAGGTCGCGTTTTGGACCAGGCAGAAACGGCACAACAAACACCAGTGCCAGGGCGGGATGCAGGTGAGCACTGTAAAGTCCCCACCAACACAATGCTCCACCAACAGCGATGTACGGAACCCAATTCATGACCTTGGCTTTTCGCAAAGCAAATGCCAATCCCATGCCGGGCACGCACCACAGCAAGTTCGCCCATTCTGTCGGATGCAGCGGGTCAGGATATCCGAAGGCAATAATGCCCAGACCAATCGCGTCGTCCGCAACAGCCAGCAAAAGCAGGAAGCTGACGGCGGGATGTCGAGCACCAAACAACAGGCGAATCACCAGCCAGGCTAACGCAATGTCTGTGGCCGTGGGAACACCCCAGCCTTTGATCCAGTCTGGGCTGCCGACGGTGGCGTTAAGAGCCAGGAAGACTCCAATCGGCCCCAGCACTCCACCGACTGTTCCGAACAGAGGGTTAATGGCTTTCGAAACCGGATTCAAGGCTCCCTTAGGCAGGCACGCTTCGGTAATTTCTTTGGCAGCGATTCCGAAGAACAACGCCATAAAGATATCGTTCACCAGAAAATGCAGAGTCAGATAGTGGTCCCATCCGGAATGGCCAGCGTGAGCCGCATGGCCGTCAGCACCGAAGATGCCACCCAGCAGATGCACGGGCGTATGCACCAGATTTTCGTAACTGGCAGGCCCCACGTTTGCCCAAATCAGAGCGACAATTACTCCAAAAATCAGTGGGATACTGAATTCCTGAAGACTTTGAATGACCTTTTTCATAGTGACTACCGAAACGATTCTATCCAAAAGTTATATCAAGGTTTTGTTCGTCGCCATAAGACGTTGGCGAGTTCCTGCGGACGCACATTGGTCGTCGCTGAATGCAATCCCCGTACCATCGTGCACTACGATCAGGAATTGCCTGATCTTTTATCGGCGATCTGGCATACGCCGAAATAGCAGTCGATTTACCCTGAGATTGAACGCGAATCTTTGCGGGGTTGACCACAATTTGTGCGTGGATTTCGACGAATGTCACCGACATCAGCTCGATACTAGCCCATTTTCGACGTCTTTTGTCATTTACCCGCGAATTTGTACACCCCGATGCAGGTGTTCGTCGGTGAATCTGCCAAAACAAGAGCAAACTCTGGCAACCGAGAATAAAAACGACTGCAGCAGACGGCGAATGTTAATCCATCTTTCACATTACACCTTCCCAGTTACAGGCTCGAATGAGGATCCGTGTTCTATCAGAATTCCGTGAAAGCCGTCCTTCAGCGATCTGTCATCATTATTCTGCAGGGGGAAGAGTGCAAACTTCGTCGGCAATTTGCATCACAGTCTTCACGAATCCACGGCGAGAGCGATCGGTGATGTTATGAACCTGCTACTTATGCTGGAAGATGACCACGACCGAATAGCGCGATTCCGGGCGATTGTGGCTCGTCACCATCCGAATGCCGTGCTGACAATTGCCCGAACTGCTCCCGAATTTAAGTCAGCTTATTGGTCGCTTACGGAAACACCTGATCTGATTTGCCTGGACCACGACCTGTTTACAGACTCACCCGACGACCCTGATCCTGGCGATGGACGCGATGTGTCCAGTTTTTTGACAACACAAATGGCGAAATGCCCGGCGCTGATACATTCAACAAATTCCGTTGCAGCCGATTCGATGATGTTTTCGATGCGAGACGCTGGCTGGATCGTTGATCGTATCTCCCCCATTGGCGAAGACTGGATTGAAGTCGATTGGTACCCAGTGGCATTGGATATCATCGAAAACGGAACCTCGCGTGGTGATTCAATTAACATGTAGCTGTTGCTGGATCCCTCCTGCCTGTAGCGTTAACACAACTGTGATCCTGAGTATCAAGTTCTCTGAATTGAAAGCGAAGTCATTTGGCAAACCGTCTACGAACAGTGGGACTGCTGAAGGTTGCTCCTTATATCACTTTGGCAACGATGGCAGTCGCCTTAGCTGCATTCATCCATCAACGCTCGGCGTGGAGTGGCTCCGGCTTCAAGGACGATCCCGCAGAATGGCCTGCGCCGCTGCAATCGCTGTTGGTTGACTCACCGTCAATTGCTCAGAATTGCGAAGTCTTCATCATTGACGCATTCATCGACCAGAAGTCTGTTTGGTTGATTCGGAAGCACGATGCGGATGTGGCTCGACTGATTTCTGAAAATCAATTGCTGGCTGCGGATTCGAAGCATCCGAAACTTGCCGAATTGCTGCGTCTGCTGCCCCCGAAATGGGCCAAACCGTCGATCGCAGATGCGACGATTTATGCAACGGAGGGATATGGCGTGGAACATATTGAGAGCGACCGGTTGTTGCTGGTCGTCCAGGATGAAGCGTCGAACTGCACCTATGTGCTGCATGAAAGCATTTTCTGACGATTGTACCCGCCTGTCTCGTCGCAAGTGTCTGCAGATTTCAGTAGCCTGAAGAACAGGGATGGCGATGCCCCAATCAGTGCGGAGGCGGGGAGCGAACGAGTTGCAGTGATAAATGATCGAATGGATTCGTTTAACCCGACTCGTAGAGGAGGCTTCATGGCAATCCACTTTCGCCTCCTCGTTGAGTCGGGTTAAACAAGATACTCATTCGGAATTATTCCTAAGGCAAAAACATGGGCGGTAAAACTGGAGGCGTTGACTTCACACGACTGCGAAAGCGACCCGCAATTGCCTTCACGATCGTATTGGTAAGCGTTGCTTCCGCAATTGCTCAGGATCGAACTTTTGTTACCAGCGACCGGCTAACGCTGGGGACCGAAGCAAATCGTTCGGCTTCCGTGCGATTGGGAGACATTGATGGCGACGGTGATCTGGACGTGGTTGTAGCCAACGGTCGCCACTGGCCTCAGCAGAACTTGGTCTTCATCAATGCTGGCAGGGCGAAGTTTTCCAACATGCGGCCATTGGGGGCTGATCGTCGCACAACTTATGCCTGCGAACTGGCCGATCTGGATGGCGATGGAGACCTGGACATCGCAACCGGCAACGACATGGCGTTGGGCCGGATCTTTTTGAATGACGGATCCGGAACATTTTCTGAACACGCGGAATTTGGCGAAGTTTCCAGTCTGCGAAGCCTGACTGCGGCTGACGTCGATGGCGATGGAGACGTGGATATTGTTTCCACGTGCCGTGGTCGAGCCAACCGGATCTATCTCAACGATGGTTCTGCCAACTTCAAAACGGGGCCATCCTTTGGAAGTAACGACGATTCAACAATCGACGTCGCCGTGGCAGATTTGAATTCCGATGGACACCCGGATTTGCTACTGGCCAATCGAGATCAACAGCCCAACGAAATTCTGTTTGGCGACAACACGCTGCAATTCACCAAGAGAAAAACGTTTGGAACCGGCAATGATCAAACCAGAGCGATCGCGGTGGCGGATATGAATGCTGATGGCAAGCTTGACTGGGTCGTTGGAAACATTCAGCAGCAGAATCAGGTGTTTTTAGGCGACGGCCTGGGCGGTATTCTGCGAACAGGCGAATTTGGTTCCAAAGATGATGCAACATACGCTGTTGCTTTGGCGGACATCGACAACGATGGAGACATCGATATCGTGTGCGGCAACGTGGCTCAGCCGAATGCTGTTTTCGTAAACAACGGCGATGGACTCAACTATTCAAAAATCCTGTTTGGCGAAACGACCGCAGCGACTTACGGCTTGAGCGTCGGTGATCTGGATGGTGACGGCTTCGCAGATATTGCTGTCGCGAATTCCGACAGTGTCAACAACGTTTTTCTGAACCGCCCCGCCAGATTACAGAAGAGCAAGTGATGAATAAGTTCACAACGGCCACACTACTGACCATCAGTGTATTGGTTTTCGGCAACCAATTGGCAGCTCAGGTCACGACAAACTGGCCGTCGTTTCGTGGTCCGGGCACACGCGGCGTTGCAGACGGGTTTCCTGTACGAACCACGTGGAATGCGGATTCGTCACAGGCAGAAGTGGAGGGAGTGCTTTGGGAAGCCGAAGTACCAGGTCTGGGACATTCCAGCCCGGTAATTTTTGGAGACAGGTTATTTCTGATAACTGCGATTGCTGACGCGGGCACTGCTGAACTACAGATTTCAGCAGGCGGCAAACCAACAGCCGCAAACGACAACGGGCAGCAGCGGTGGGTCATTTTGTGCTATGACAAGACAACGGGGACCGAATTGTGGCGACAAATCGCCAAACAGGGGCCACCCAGATCAACTCGGCACGCCAAGGCGACTCACGCAAACACCACGGTTTGCGTCGACGGCCAGCACGTGGTTGCGTTTCTGGGGTCGGAGGGACTTTATTGCTGTGACATGGACGGCAAGTTGTTGTGGGAACGTGACCTGGGCGTCGTTAACATCAGCAAGTATGGAATCGGCTGGGGATTCGCCAGCAGTCCGGCCGTTTATAAAGACCGAATCGCAGTTGTCTGCGACGATCCCGATCACCCGTTTTTGGCGATGCTGCGATTAAGTGACGGCGAAGAGCTGTGGCGAGTTTCGCGAGAAGGCGATTGCGAACGAAGCTGGGGAAGCCCCTTTATTCATGCCGGCAAAGACGTAACGCAGGTGGTGGTCAACGGCTGGCCGTGGATCGTTTCGTATGACCTGGAAACCGGTAAGGAAATCTGGCGGTTGGAAGGTGGAGGCGATAATCCCGTTCCAACTCCCTTTGAAGCCAACGGTTGGATTTACATCACGAATGCTCACGGAGCTAAGTCACCCATTTATGTGGTGCGACCAGATGCACGCGGCAACCTTTCTAAGGAAAGCTCAGAAGGACCAGTGGTGTGGAGCGTTGAACGCGGTGGATCGTACATGTCGACTCCTGTGGTTTACGGGAACGAGCTGTTTCTGGGCAATTCCAACGGCGTGGTGCGTTGTTTTGATGCAAAGACCGGCGAAAAGCGTTTTGAGCAACGATTGGGAAAAGAGGCTGGTGTGATTGCGTCTCTGGTGGCGGCTGACGGGAAGATTTACTGTGCGTCGGAAAACGGCAACGTTTACGTTTTGGCGGCGGGGCCGGAATTCAAGCTGCTGGCCAGCAACGCCATGAAAGAACCATGTCTTGCAACACCGGCAATTTCAGAAGGCGTGCTGTTTATTCGCACAACTCGCCGACTGGTCGCTATTGGAGAATAGCTCGCCATCGCTCAACATCCCCGAACTGCTGGCATTGAACGATTTCTGAGTTAGCCCGTGCAGCGGGACGCTTTTCCAGAAGGCGGGCTCGCACATTGCCCAATTTCTGTGAGCCGACACAGGCGACAGCCCGTTACAAAGCCCGTTCAGCTTTTAATGCAGCAGCAAACCGTTCGCGTGTGGCGTTAACTTGTTCTAAGATCCTGTTACTTCAGTTGATTTCCAGTCCTTTACGTGAGCGTTCTTTGTGATTCAGAATGTTGTTTTTTTCGCGGACGGATTCTTTCCCATATTGGTGGGTAGCCAAGCGGCGGCTTCAGTTTGGGGACTGCTGGCGTTGATTGTGCTGGGGCTGCTGGCGATCACCAAGGGCGGTGATTTGTTCACCGACAGTTCCGTCGACATTGCCACGATGACTCGCATTCCACCGGTGATTGTGGGAGCGACCATTGTCAGCACAGCCACGTCGTTTCCGGAATTCATGGTGTCGCTAACGGGTACCCTGTCCGGGCAAACGGAATTCGCCGTGGGCAACGCCATCGGTTCATGCTTGTGTAACATTGGTCTGGTAATTGGAGCGTGCGCCGTTATTCGAGGATACCTGGCGAAGAAGAAGGGGCAGACACCAGGGATTTCCGCCGATCGTTCTATGCTGAAAGGCCCCGGGATGTACATGCTTGTCAGCTGCGTGGTGGTATGTGCGTTCAGTATGTTTGCTGCTGGTGGAGCTGTGCTTAACGGAGAATCCACCAGATTCGGGCTGGCTCGCTGGCAAGCGGCCATTCTGTTTGTGGGGATGTTTGTGTATCTCGGATATTCCATTCGAATGGCCAGGCAAGCACGTTTTGAAACCTCGCTGGAGGACAATCCTCATGCGACGCCTGTTACGTTCGGCCGCATTTTGAAAGCCGTGACGACGTTTTGTGTGGCGACCGCAGTTGTTGTGATCGGCAGTCGTTTGCTGGTTTGCAATGGCGAAGAAATCGCCCTCCGAATGGGTGTTCCAAAACTGGTTCTGGGGCTGACTTTGTTTGCGATTGGAACTTCATTGCCGGAATTTACGATTTCGTTGATTGCCGTTCTGAAAGGTCACGAAGCTTTAGGCATCGGCAATATCATTGGTTCCAATGTGATGAATATCTGCTGGGTGCTGGCATCGTGTGCGTTAATCAAGCCGTTGCCGATTGCGCCACAAACCGTTTTTGTGGATCTTCCCGTAACGCTGCTGTTGACGGTTCTGTTGCTGGTGTTGCCGTGGAAACTGGAGCGCATCAGCACCAAAGCTGGATTCGTTCTGCTGGCAATTTACTTTACTCACCTGATTGGAATCAGCGTGGTTGGCATCTACGGTTAGTAGCGCAGGGTGGGCATGGCTCACCAACTCGTTTGGATCGCTGTGACTGGTGAGCTACGGCTATTCTGTCTCCGCAAAGTAAAGTAGGCCGGACCAAGCAAACCGTTTGTCTGCCGGAGCATCGTGTGCGGTCACTATTACATCGAAGCATTCAACGACCAAGTCATGGCATCGAGGGTTGCGCCGTTCCGGCACACGTCGCTGGTGGGCGGTGCCCACCCTACGGCTGTTCCGTCTTCGCAGAGAAGCCATCAGGCGTTGCGCAATGCCTTCTGAATGGCGTCGTCGATCGCCTGAAATGTGACATCACACAACTGTGAGATCTGCTGTTGAGGCATTGCGGGGGCGGGCATCAGTACGACGGTATCTCCCAGCGGTCGTATGATGACTCCCGCTTTTCTGGCCATCAGTGTGACCTGATGGCCCAGTCGAATTTCGCTGGAAAACGGCAACATGGTGTCACGGTCTTGCACCAGTTCAATGCCCACCATGCAGCCCTTCTGGCGAACTTCTCCAACATACAAGTGATCGTTCAGTGACTGCAAACGAGTTGCCAGCACTTCTGCATTTGCGGCGGCATTCGCCAGCACGTTGCGGCTTTCAAACAATCGCAAAGACGCGATCGCCGCCGCGGAGCCGAGCGGATTTCCGGTATAGGTATGACCGTGGAAGAACGTGCGGCCGGCAGATGGAGCTCCCAGAAACGCGTTGTAGATTTCGTCGCTGGCTAACGTGGCCGCCAAAGGCAGGTAGCCGCCGGAAATTCCTTTGGCAATACACATCAGGTCGGGTTGCACGTCTTCCTGTTCGCAGGCAAACATCGTTCCCGTGCGTCCAAAGCCCACGGCAACTTCGTCGGCGATCAGCAGAACTCCAAAGCGATCGCAGAGTTCTCGAACATGTTTCAGATAGCCAGTTGGGTGCACCAGAATTCCGGCCGCTCCCTGTACCAGAGGTTCAATCACAAAGGCCGCCGTCGACGCATGATGTTCTTCGAACAGCCAAGTGACCTGGTCAAAGCAGTGTTGAATCCACGATTCACGAGTATGCCCGTCGGCAACTCGCGTGGCCACGGGCGACGGAACGGTGACGGTTGGAAACAGCAAGTGACGATACGTGCGATGAAACACGTCCATGCTGCCCACGCTGACAGATCCCAGAGTGTCTCCATGATAGGCGTTGCCGACGCACAGAAATTTTGTGCGACCGGCTTCGGGATTCGCCTTTTGCTGGTGATACTGGTAAGCCAGCTTCAAAGCGACTTCCACAGATGTGGCACCGCTGTCGGAATAGAACACTTTAGTAAGCCGCTGCGGCGTGATATCCACCAACGCTTTCGCCAGTCGAATGGATACTTCGCTGGACAATCCCAGCAATGTCGAATGACTGATTTTTCCAAGTTGTTCGTGAACAGCGTCGTCGATTTCCGGGACGCAATGGCCGTGAACGTTGCACCACAACGACGAAATGCCATCAAGGTAACGGAGGCCGTCGGAATCAATTAAGTCGAATCCGTCGCCGCCCACAATAATCGGAGCACACTCGTCCACATACGCGCTCATAGCGGAAAACGGGTGCCAGACGTGAGCGTTGTCCCATTCGCGAAGTTGTGAAGTCGGCAGCGGATGTTGATCTAACGGTGACATGAATCGTTCAGACTACTGGTTAGGTGGACAGCGCCAGGTTCAATGAAGGGGCAAATTTCTGTTAGCGACATCAGCCGCAGGGCGTTAGCCCGGTTAATGCGGATCACGGAAGTAAACCGGGGCTAACGCCCTGCGGCTCATTGCGACATAGCGTTGTTCGGTTAGACTCTTACTCAGAATGATGCGCGCACCGTGCGCGCAGGTTGTTTGTAGTGACAACGGAGCGGCTCGGCGATTACAGCGTACCATGTCTTGCAGCCAACCACGCCATTGGGTCAAGGGCGAAGCCCTTGTTAGGTAACGTAACGTTTTAAAACGGGGTGTCGAGGTCGTAACTGGACTCGCCAGAGTTTAGTTCGGGCCAGTGCATCCCAAAGTCTGGCGACGTCCGGCGACCCCGCAAATCAGGTCCCGGCACACGGCTAAAACCGAGGTTCCAGAAGTTCGAAGCCGGAAGCTGTCAGCAATGCGGTTGCCGGCGTGCCTTTGCCTTTTTGCAGCCAATGATAATTGCGTTCCGCCACGGCAGAAGCGGCTTCGATGACCTGCACGATTTCTCGCTGACTTTTCGCCGTGGGATAGGTGTCGCAAAGATCTTCCATAGACTCACCAAGTATGCGACGACGAATGATCGCCAGCAACCCGGCGGCGATCGACGCTTTGCCGTATCCGAAAATTTCCAGATGTCCGCCGTGATGTTTAATACGACCTCCGAATGACGGGTTTCTGGTGCGAGAACCATCGCCAATAATCGCTTCTCGATAACCGCGTTCCTGCTGATCCACCATTCCTCGCCCATAGATTCCGTACAGTTCGATTTCCTGATTAACGGCCCCTTCAAATTCGGCGGGATTGATCCAGTTGTTGTTATAGTCGCCTCGCATACCGTTGTCGTAGGTGACCGCCACGTCCATACTGTCCCACGTATTGATGGAATTGGTCCGTTTAAAAGTGGCCGGATCGATTCCGCGCCGAGCGGCGATTTCCTGATGGTGCTTGTCCCAGTTCAGCAGCAGGTTCTTTTGTCCCGTGGCAAAGACGGCGACGGGTTTCACCTGCATATAATGATGCACGACGTCCAGCCAGTGACAGCCAACATAAGCGAAGGGATTGCTGTCTTCGGCCCATGCAAAAATTTCTGTGCTGACTTCCAAAGGCTCTTCCAGAACGGCTCGCACGCGGTTGATCGGGCCGTACATTTCGGGAGCCTTCAACATCATCTCTCGAATAAACGGGTCATAGCGTTTGTGCATATCGACGGCCACAATTCGCCCGGCAGCCTCCGCCTTTTTGATGATGGTGTCGGCTTCGCTGGTTGACAGGCACAGCGGCTTTTCCGTGATCACGTCGACTCCCGCATCAATCGCGTCGATGATGGGTTGCGTGTGAACATTGTCGGGAGTTGCCACAAACAACACATCGGGTTTGTGTTTCTGCAGGATATCGCGCCAGACGGATTCTCCGTAGCACGCGTCGATGGAATGATCCGGAAAGTCGTTGGCGAACCACTTCACAATATTGCCGGCGGTGCCACTTTTTTCGCTGCGAGTTCCCACGGCACAGACGTCGATTTTTACGTTGGCCACAGCCGACGCCAGATGGCTCATGCCAATACTGGTCAACGAGCCAGCAATGCCGCCTCGCAGAAAATCTTTGAACGTTTGCCCAATGATATCATCAAAGAACATTCCGCCGCCGATGATGGCGACTTTTAGAGTTGGCTGAGTAGTCATAGAGTGAACAGCGATCGCGAAGTAACGGCGAAACGTGAAACAGGCAAAAACGTGTAAGAGCCGATAAGGTATAGAAACATCCGCACCACGACAACCAGACGCCAGCGCTGCTGTGCAGTGGTGAAAGCTCGCTAATTAGTGGTCAGGAAGCGCGCCCGATCGACACACGCATTCAAATGCTCATGGCAAAAGAATCAACTTCAACCGTGCGACAGCTTTTAAGAACCTGAATCTTATGCTGGCGTTTGGCTTAACTGAACGGACTCAAACGGTAAACTGTCCGGTTTGCGAGTCTCGACTGCGCACTCAGGGTCACACAACACAAGCGAAGAATTCATGGCTGAGATTATCCAGGGAAGTATTTACGACTACCCTAAGTACTACGACCTGTTGTTCGGTTCAGACTGGAAGGCGGAATACGAATTTCTGCAGGCGTGCATGCCGATTCACTGCAGTCGTCCGGTGAAGCGAATTTTCGAACCTGCGTGTGGCACGGGGCGATTGCTGATCAAACTGGCGGAAGCTGGTTACGAAGTGGCTGGCAACGATCTGAATGCCAAGGCCATCGATTTCTGCAACGATCGACTGGTACGCTATGGTTTTCCGGCCAGCACTGTGGTTGAAGACATGGCAGACTTCAAAGTGAAAAAGAAGTTTGATGTCGCCTTCAACCTGATCAACACCTTTCGTCATCTGCCGGACGAAAAAACGGCAGAAGCTCATTTGCACTGCATGGCCGCTGCGTTGAACAAAGGCGGAATTTATGTGCTGGGAATTCACCTGGAACCAACCAAAGGCAATCGCATGGAAGAAGAAAGCTGGTCAGCTCGCCGAGGCAACCTGGCGATCACTTCTTACATGTGGTCCAAGGGCATCGACCGCAAACGCAGAATGGAACTGCTGGGAATCACCCTGGATATTTACACACCCACGAATCACCAAAGAATCGTGGACCACATGGACTATCGCACTTACAAACACGCTCAGTTTAAATCGTTGATGAAGAAGGTTCCTGAATTCGAAATCGCCGCCACCTACGATTTCAGCTACGACATCACCAAGCCTCACGAAATCACAACAACAACGGAAGACGTCGTGTTTATTCTGAAGAAGGTGTAGCTTGGTCCCGCCAAACCGAGGATTGCATTCCCAGTATGGCGTTGCCGTCCCGTCGAGGTTGCGAATAGACTAATGTAGTGTCTCACTCAGTTGATTAATTATTCGGGGTGGAAATTGCCGGTGCCTATGCAGCGCGTCGGCAGAAACCTCGACGAGTTACCAATCCGAAAATGAAACGAAACTGAGAGACACTACACTAACGGGTGGCCGGGGTTGGAATGAGCTTGCGAAGGAAACCCCGGGGTTTCGCTCGTACCGCGCTCCAACCCCCGGCACACCTGCGATCCCTCAAATAAATTCACAGCTTATTCGGGACTGATCAAAGACCAGTGCCGCCAAAGCATGTCGCCTGTGAGAATTCATGCGACTAAGCCACTTCACTGACGAAGGCAAGTCCTAGCCTGCATGTCTCACACAGCGGGCACTTTTGGTGCGGCGTGTTTTTTTGCGGGTCGCTG
>CALFSX010000142.1 GCA_937916515.1 uncultured Planctomycetaceae bacterium
CCATGTCTTCCAGCCAACCACGCCACTCGGTCAAGGGCGAAGCCCTTGTTGGGGTAAATTCCAGCTGCTGCGATGACATCACGAGGAACTGTGACTTGTGTTGCAGAACCTGGCCGTGTTGCAACAAGCCAGTGACTCTTGCCCTCGTCAGAGCCATTTCTGCACGGTGTTTCAGTAGGGTGGCAGCAGTCGTCTGGCTCCGTGAACCAGCACGACGGCTAAAAAGATAAGGTTTCGCGACAGTTCAGCGATCGCATTTAACTTGATTGCGTACGGCGCGTCCATGGCTGCGGAGTCGATCGTGGATTCGTGCAGCTGTTTGGCCAGTTTAATCATCCATGTCACGGATCGTGGCCATTCCACAAGGCCAGCAAGCAGGTCAGGCGGAATTCCTTGGTCACCAACGGATGCACCAACAATTCCGCCGACGATGGCGGCAGTTGTGTCTGCGTCTCCGCCACAGCAAATGACAGAAGTCACAGCCGCCTGATAGTCAAGCGGGTGCGACATCCAGGCGTGCAGTGCCACCGGCACCGTGTGATAAGTGTAACCGGAAACTCCTCTGGCAAGCCCCATGCCTGTTGCGAATTCTGAAGTGGTTTCACCGCGTGTAACACTGGCGACAACTTTCTGCAGCAGATCAATAAATTCACCGGCTTCTGGCCCAAGGTGTTCGGTCACTGTTTTTGCAAATGTTTCGGGAACAACTTTTCCGTGTCGCCGTTGCCAACTGGATGCGATGGCCACTGCAGCTGCACCGTATTCAGCCTTCGGATCTGTGTGAGTAATTCTGGTTGAAATGCGAACAAAGCGAAGCAGCTGGTCGATATCATCAAACACCGCTCCGAAAATTGCGGAACGCATGGCGGGACCATTTCCTGCAGAAAACACGCCACTTCGTTCTGGTGGAATTCCGCACCACAGCTTCAAACACGAACGCATTGTGGCTTTGCCAACCCCAGCTGGCAGCAGGACAAACCACCGCTTCAAGCGTCGAGAAAACTCAATTGCAAATTCTTCCGGCGAGGAACCGGATGTGATTAATGCCTGCATCACCATGCAGGTGTGTTCGGTGTCGTCCGAAACCATGCCCTTACCAAACAGAAAGCGATGGCGATCCGGCGGCCCCAGCAATCGCTGCTGACGACGGCGTGAGACGCCTTCGTACGGCAGGCCCAGAGCATCCCCGACTGCTGTCCCCAATACGCAGCCAATGATGTGCGATTCCGCCATGTGGACACTCCTTTTTGACAGGACGATTGAAGAATCGTTTGGTCTTTGTACGTAGACGTCGTGCCCCAGGAACTTTTGTTACAACACAGCAGGGCATCGCCAGCCAAAAACGGACCCGTTGTCTCTCAATTTAGCCACGGCTCTCCCCACAAATTCGGCTACGTTGAAAACGAAGCCCGCAAGTGGGAGTGGAGGGCTTCGTGGAGCTGAGTGAACCTTTGAGTCTTAATGAATGACCGGATTTCTCGCGAAATTCGTCTAAGTTATCCCGTGATCGAGAAATGGTCGCCGAAAGTTCCGGTTGTCCGGTTGCACGAAATTCGCTGAAACACAACCGGCGTATCGTGCCGAACGAAGCAACTGTGGTGCGACTTTTGAGGTGAGTCCTGTGGGAAACCCCGCAAAATTCACTTGAAAATCGGCTGGTGTGGGCAATTTAGCCAGGATGCTGGGTTTGCTTATGTTGTGGCCGTTACGCTGGCGGAATTCGGTCAGACTTCTTGGGCGTGCCGTTTTTGGCTTTGTTTTCAGCGAATATCCTGGTTGAATATACGGCTTGGTTCATTTCAGCGGTTGGGCTGTGGTGTTGGGGAACACACGTGTTTACGGACACAACACTTGCCTTGTCAGGTTTCGCACCAATGATGCACTGCTGATTTGTGTTTTGGGGTTGTTCGCGAACTGCGATCCAGGTGATGCGACAAACGCACACCCGATGATGTTGTTTGCGTAGAAACGTGCTGTCTGCGTTTCGCTCTACCGATATACGCGGGCATTTTTGTTGACATATCCTTCAGGGGACAAGATGTACACACTGTTAACTGGAGCCACAGGGCTGGTTGGGCGTTACCTGGTTCGAGACCTTTTGTTGAACGGGCACCAGCTGGCTGTCGTTGTTCGACCGTCTCGAAAAGCAGACCCGCGCGAAAGAATGGAACAGATTCTTCAGCACTGGGAAGAAGAACTTGGCCGCTCGCTGCCACGTCCCATCGTGCTAAGCGGTGATATTGCTGAGCCGGGTTTTGGGCTTTCAGACGCAGACCGTGAATGGGTTGGCTCAAATGTCAACTGCATCATGCACAGTGCGGCCATTCTGGAATTCTATGGCGAAGATCGCGCCGGAGAACCATGGCGCACAAATCTTGGCGGTACTCGCCACATGATTGCCTTGTGCCGAGAACTGAAAATTCACGACATCCACTACGTGTCCACTGCGTACGTTGCGGGAATTCAGGATGGTCGAGCAATGGAAGACGCTCTGGACGTTGGCCAGACATTCCGCAACGACTACGAAGAAAGCAAGTTTCTGGCAGAGCAGGAAGTGCGAGCGATCGACTTTGCTGATCACGTCACCATTTATCGCCCCGCTGTGATCTCCGGCGATTCGGTAACCGGATACACCAACACGTACCACGGCTTGTATCTGTACCTGCGATTGATGGCTGTGATGATTCCGTCGCAACCCGTTGATGAAAACGGAATGCGTCATACGCCGGTTCGCCTGGCAATGGACGGAAATGAGAGTCGCAACATTATTCCTGTAGACTGGGTTTCCGCCGTGATGGTGCGAATCTTCGAATCGCAGGAAGCTCGTGGCGGCACCTACACCATGGCTCCCGACAAGCCAATGACTTCCGGTGATATGATTCGCTGGTCGGCAGAGTACTTCAAATCAGAAGGTGCTCAGCTTTGCGGTCGAGACTTCGTGGCAGAAGAAGTCAGCCGCGACGAAAACGAAGATCAGTGGATGTTCGAACGTCTGGTGAAAGAAAATATGGGCACTTATGAGCCCTACGAACGCACCGATAACGTGTTCGACATGACAAACATGAAACGCTTCGCTGGCGACATCGTTTGTCCGGAAATTGATCGAACGGTTATTCACCGATACATCGAATTCGGTGAAGAAGATCGTTGGGGCAAACGCCGACCGGCCGCTGCTAAGGTGCGCAACTGGGTCAGCAATGAAGTTGCAGAACTGGCCGCAAAAGCCACAGATGCCACGTCATCTCACTTAATCGGTCTGGACGTTCAAGGCCCCTGTGGAGCTCAACTGACTGTTGGCTTCAACCAGCACGGTGTAACTTCGGCTACGCCAGGCCTTCCGGCTTCTTCAGAAACACCTGTGGTCCGCATGCAGGTTGAAGACTGGGCTCAGCTTCGCGAAAATCCAACTCAAATGGTTGAGCGACTTTTGGCTTCCGTTGAATCAGCTGATGGCAGCAATGCAACATCCTTGATTAACCTGTTTGTGCAGGCCTTGTCGAACGATGCCATGCTGACATCAGCAACTTAGTGCAACGTTATCACAGTTGAAGAAAATGGTTCGATTTCGAGCCAAAGATAAATTCAGGCCTCGAGATACCGCGTTTCGCTAACCGGTGTCTCGAGGCTTTTTCTTTGTTGCACAATCGATATGACTAACTGAACAGCACCAGGTTTCCATAAGCCGCAAAGCGTTAGAGTCTTACTGAAAATGCTGCGAGCACGGTGCGCGCATGTTGGTCGTAGCGACAACGGAGCGGCTCGGCGATTCGAACGTGCCATGTCTTGCAGCCAACCACGCCACGGGGTCAAGGGCGAAGCCCTTGTTAGAGTCTTACTGAAAATGCTGCGAGCACGGTGCGCGCATGTTCGTCGTAGCGACAACGGAGCGGCTCGGCGATTCGAGCGTCCCATGTCTTGCAGCCAACCACGCCACGGGGTCAAGGGCGCAGCCCTTGTTAGGCTCGGTTTTCCCCTGATTCGCAGGAACCGGGGCTAACGTCCTGCGGCTGATGTGGATCACAGAAAACTGGCGTTTCATCAAACCTGGCGCTGTGCCGCTAAGAATCGCCTGAAAACAACGAATTCATTCCGCATAGACATGTCTATGGCACTGCAGACTCGTGTTTTGCGGCAACGGTTGCTTGCTCGCTTGCGTGAAATAGCTGATAACACATCGTCGTGGTGATAGAACTTTTCTGTTCCTTGGAAAAACAACGTTTCGTGTTCGGTCGTCTTCTACTCATCTTTATCCTGATACCGCTGGTTGAGCTTGTGCTGCTTCATCAGCTGTATATCCACACCCATGTGTTGACAACGATTTTGGTTGTCATGATTACAGGCATTGTGGGAGTCAACCTGGCAAGGCGGCAGGGCATGCAGGCGTGGCGCGGTATTCATCAGCAGATGGCCACTGGGCAAACGCCGTCAAAGGAAATCCTGAACGGCGTCATGATTCTGCTTGCGGGAGCATTCTTAATTACTCCCGGCCTGCTGACAGATGCGGTTGGCTTTTCTTTGCTGGTGCCAAAGGTGCGACTGTGGCTGGGCGAACGTCTGATGGTCTGGTTCCGCAACAAAACAATATCAACGTTCAGCGTGAAATCGTGGCCACCAAGCGGATTCGAAGTATCGCCCGAAGACGAACCAGCCGAAGCCAGCGTTCGAGTGGTCGAGCCCCGAAAGATCCGCACAGTCAACGACGCCGACTAAAAACGGCCGACGCGTTAAACGACTCACGCATCAGCAGCCATATTCCCGCGTGGTGCCTGGCAACGACGAAGCCGGGGCAGTTTCGCATCACGAAAAGCAGCTCACGGAAAAGCCAGAAGCCTTACAGCAGCATTACCAGCCCGTCCATGCCCATAAGTCGGCTGTAAATGGCCAGCACCTTTTGCGGGCTGCTGCATTCCGGTTCTAAAGTGATAGCCACGTGCTTGCCACTGCTTGTTGATCGCAGTGAGTACGGCGGGTCGATATCGATGCCAAGTTCGTCACGAACACTGGCGACAACACGCCCGGTGAAATTGGCATCGGCGAAACCGATCACCTTAAAAACATACGGTCCGGGAAAGGTATGGTTGTTTTCCAGTATTTCCAGAGACGGCAGCGACATAATAAAAATCCGGTTTAGCCGTGTTTTTGATGTAGCGTCGACACAACGCTTTGAAAATTGTAGCAAACTCTGACCACGAGTGACGGAAAATTCCTGTGGGCGAGCGATCTAAGCTGTCCGGCGTTTGGCGAAAGCCTGTCCAACCGTTACTCTGCTGTGGATAACGGGGCGTGCCTTGTTGTTGCGGAAGACCTGGTTGCCTTCCCTTTGTCGTTTGCGGCGACAGGGGCTATTTGTCGGCTTCAGCGATGCATAAATGTCAGAGTTTACTCGCATGAGATCGTTGCCCGAGAAGCAGTGTACACTGGCGATCGGTGTTTGATCGCAATCCTGCAAACGCCAATCGGCTGCCTGAACCATCATTTTTTTCGAAACAGTTAACATCACACATCACCTGGGGGCTTGCTTAAACTGATGCGCGTAGTACGCGCGGATGTAGGTCGTAGCGACAACGGAGCGGCTTGGCGATTCGGGCGTTCCACGTCTTTCTGCGTGCCACGCCAATGGGGCAAGGGCGACGCCCTTGCTGGAGTGATTTCATTAGACCTGGATAAAGGCTGAACGACAATGGAAAGTCAATGGATACGATCAACAACAGCAGACACATTCAACGAGGATGTGATTGAGCAATCAATGAGCTGCCCGGTTGTTGTGGATTTTTGGGCAGAATGGTGCCAACCCTGTAAGCAACTGATGCCGTTGCTGGAAAAGCTGGCCGTTGAATTCGACGGTCGCTTTGTGCTGATGAAGATCAACGTCGACGAACAGCCGCAGCTTGCCGGAGCGTTCGGCGTGCAATCGATTCCGTTTGTCGTAGCGATGGTTGACGGACAACCTGTCAGCCAGCTTCCCGGCGTTCAGCCAGAACCTCAACTGCGACAGTGGATTGAATCTTTCGTACCATCCCCAGCAGTAGAAGCTTACAACGCCGGACTTGCCGCAGAAGGCGAAGCAGACATCAACAAGGCGGAAGAACAGTTCCGAATTGCCGCAACTCTGGAACCCGATGCTGCACCGTTTCAGATTGCGTTAGCCAGAGTTCTCATTCAACTGGATCGAGACAACGAAGGTCAGGAAATCATCGATCAACTGGAGACTCGCGGATTTCTGGAACCAGAAGCCGAAGCATTGAAAGAGCAAATCGCCATGAAGGCGTCCGTCGAAGATTCCGGAGGCATCGTCACGGCTCGAGCCGCTCTGGAAGCGGACCCCGCCAACCTGACACTGCAGATTCACCTTGCCGAAGCACTCAGCACAGAAAAACGCTACGCCGAAGCGTGCGACATTTTACTGGACATCGTCAACAAAGATCGCAGCGAAATTCGCGACAAGGCCAAAGAAGCCATGGTCGTGATTCTGGGAGCAATGGGGCCAAAATCTAGGCAAGCGGCCGACTACCGTCGCAAACTTACCACCGCGTTTTATTAAGTAGGGCCGGTTCCTGCCGGCCGCTGTTGCCACCGGTGTTTCGTCCAGAACCACTTTCACTGTCTGGCTGTATTTGGCCCCAACAACCGCATCCATGTCCAGCTCTTCCCTTCAATTACCCGTGATTCAAAACTGGAGCTGCCATAATTGCGGCGGCTGTTGTCGTGAACACTTAATTGAAATTACAGAAGAAGAAAAACGTCGCATTGACAAACAGGGCTGGACAGCGGCCGACGGAATTGCCACAGAACGCCCCATCATTCAGAAGATTGGCAAAGGACGCTATCGGCTGTCCCATCAAAACGATGGAGCGTGCGTGTTTCTGGACGACAGCGGCCTGTGTCGCATTCATGCAAAGTTTGGCGAACCAGCCAAGCCGCTTGCCTGCCGAGTTTACCCGTATGCGTACCACCCAACGGGTGAAAAGTCGCTGGCGGTAAGTCTGCGTTTCAGCTGCCCGTCTGTCGTTCAGAATCTTGGCAGCGCTGTGACCGATCAGCGAATTGAACTGCAGAAACTCGGAAACCAGATTGTCGCCGGCAAAAAGCGAGACCACTCGGCTCCGCTGATTCACCGAAATTCCGTGCATGGCCCTCAGCAGGTAAACTGGCCCGACTTTCATCGTTTTCTGAAAGCGTTCGACGTCGCCTTCGCAGACACTTCCGTCGATTTCGTCGTACGCTTAATGCGAGTTCTCTCGTGGCTGGAACTGGTTGAACAATCTCAGTTTCAAACCATTAAAGGCGACAAGCTAAACGAGTTTCTGGAACTTGTCACAAACGCTTCCGTCAAAGCTCAGCCAGACAACGACCTGCCGCTGCATCGCCCGGGACGGCTTGCTAAAGTTATGTTCCGCCTGCTGACTGCTCAGCATGCCAGGCACGACACAGAAGCCGATGTCCGCAGTGGGTTAAGCATGAGACTTAATCTGCTGTCAGCCGCGTTGAAGTATACAACCGGATTCGGAACAGTGCCGGTACTTCACGGTTCGCAATCTGCAGCCACGGCGTTTGAAGATTCAGCGAACACAAGCCCTGAACAGCACAGAGCCCGCTTTGCAGAATTGGAAGGTGAATTTAATTGTCGCACAGCAGGGATTGATGAACTTTTCACTCGCTATTTTCGAGTCAAAATACAAGGCATTCATTTTTGCGGCCCGGCCAATTTTAACACAACGCTGGTGGAAGGCTTTCATGGGCTGGCACTGATGTATCCGATTGTGCTGTGGCTGGCTCGATTGCGAGCCGTCAGAAACAACCGCTCAACGGTTAGTCTGGTTGACGTACAGACCGCACTTGCCACAGCTGACCATAACTTCGCCTATTCGCCCGCACTGGGCTTAAAGTCCGCTTTGCAGCGAGTCTCCCTGCTGGCAAAAATGAAACAGCTCACTAGCCTGATCGGATGGTACAGCCGCTAATGGAACAGCTTGGCAGGACAGCTTCAGCGTATAACCGCACATCCAGCGGACCGCGCCGTTAACGGAGAGTCAAACCTGCATTCCGGCTGCTTCAACCATTGGCCGAAACACAAGCAGTGACCGAAACCACGGGGCTTCCTTCGCAAGCTTAGTCCAACCACGACCACCCCAGATCGGAAAACCGAATTCGGTAAGCACCCCCCTACCACAATGGCTTCTTACCGCAGCGTTGCAAGTCACGGACAAAATCACTCTACTGACAGTCAGAAAAGCAATGTTGCTTTGAATCTCAGCGGTACAAACCGTGCCGACTATTCATCATCAATACTCAACGTTCCTCCCCACACCACGCGAGACTTTCCGCATGCATCGACACCTTTGCACAATTCTGATGGCTTTGGCAACACTGTTCGCCGCTCAACATCAAACAGCAAACGCTGTGGAACCTCGCCCTAACGTTGTGTTGATCTTTATCGACGACATGGGTTACGGAGACGTCGGGTTTAACGGAGCCACCGTTCCGAAGACTCCTCACCTGGATCAAATGGCAGCGGAAGGGATGAAGTTTACCGACTTCTACGTCGGCTGTGCGGTGTGCTCCGGTTCTCGAACAGCCTTGCTGACAGGCTGCCACTATCAGCGACTTAGTATGGCCCCTGTTTTGTTCCCCAACAGCAAGCAGGGGCTGCATCCCGACGAAGTCACTCTGGCTGACATGTTAAAAACAGCCAACTATCACACCGCGTGTATCGGCAAGTGGCATCTTGGTCATCTGCCGCCATGCCTGCCCACCTATCAGGGCTTCGATTTGTACTGGGGCATTCCATACAGCAACGACATGTGGATCGATCCTGCCAACAAGCTGGCAGCAGACATCAATTTGCGAAACGGGGTTACTCTGGATCAGCTGAAAGCAGGCCACAAACAGAAAAACGTAGTCCCCATACTTCGCAACGAAGAAGTGGTTGAATACCCCGCAGACCAAAACACAATTACCAAACGCTACACCGAAGAAGCCATCCGTTTTATCACAGAAAAACGAGATCAACCGTTCTTTCTATACTTGCCGCACACCATGGTTCACTTACCGCTGGCCGTATCGGAAGCATTCAATAATCCTGAAAAGGAGTTGATTACCAACGCTATCGAAGAAGTTGACTGGTCGGTGGGTGAAGTCCTGAAGGCGATCAAGTCTGCGGGAATCGCCAACAACACGCTGGTCATCTTTACCAGTGACAACGGAGCGGCCGTAGGTTCTTCGCTGCCGCTACGAGGTCGTAAGGCCAGCGTCTACGATGGCGGTATTCGAGAGCCAACGCTGATGTGGTGGCCCGGGAAAATTCCGGCCGGTACCGTGTGCTCCGAAGTCGCCGCGTCGATCGACATGATGCCCACGCTGGCCAGCCTAAGCGGTGGAACGCTTCCGACCCGCAAAATCGATGGCAAGAACATCTGGTCACTCATGAACGGCACTCCAGAAGCAAAAAGCCCGCACGATGCTTATGTTCTGCTGCATGGTCCCGGTACGGTGCGTTCGGGCAAGTGGAAGTTTTACCCGTGGAAAGAAGGCCAGGGCAAACAGGCTCGCGATACTGCCAAGTGGGAACCTTCTAAACTTCCTGTTCAGTTGTACGATACCGTGGCTGATATTGGTGAAAGAACAAACCTGGCAGATCAGCATCCGGAGATCGTCGAAAAGCTGCAACTGGCCTACGATCAGCATCTCGCCGAAATCAACGCCAACAAACGCCCGACAGCAGACCTGATTCGTCCTGCAAAGGCGTTGTCCCCGGAACGTCCGACAGCAGCTGGCAACAAACAACCAGCAAAACAGCCCAACAACAAAAATCGGGCCAAAACAAAGGCTGCCCTGCCAGGCAAGCTGTAGCCGCTATAAGGATCTCAACACAACCCGTCCATCAATCCGCATCCTCTACGTTTCTGCTGTGCGATCTCTGTGGTGAAAATTGCAATTCATCTGCGATTCAACCACAGAGTGCCCGCAGCACAGTTTTGTTGCTGGTGACCAACGAAACAGTTGATTACAGGGCTCCTGCAGCCCCGTAGGGTGAGCATTGCCCACCAAAGTGAGGCCCAACAAAACCTCTGCGTTACCCTCTGCTTCTCTGCGCCCTCTGCGATAGAAAAGGAACTCAAACGGTTGAGCTCCACGAACCATCCAGGGCACGCTCACGCCCAACACCACTGCGTTTCCCTCTGCGTCTCTGCGGACTCTGCGATGAAAAATGCGATTCAATTCCCCAACGCACTGCAAAATCAAAAGCGAGCCACATCACAACCCATCCGCTGGACTTTTCACCGCCAGGCCTGGCTTATTCATCACATGCAGGTAGATCATCGTGGTGCTGACATCCTTGTGGCCCAGCAGATCCTGAACCGTGCGAATGTCGGCTCCGTCTTCCAATAGATGAGTCGCGAAACTGTGACGCAAAGAATGGGGTACGGCGTTCTTTACGATTCCCGACCGGTCCAGCGCCGCCTTAAAAAACTTCGCAAAGAAGTCTTCACCCACGTGGTGACGGCGCATCTGGCCGCTGCGAGGATCTTTCGACAGCTTCATTGCGGGGAACACCCATTGCCAGCCGAAATCGCGATTCTCGTTGACGTACTTTCGTTCCAGTGCATACGGCAGATAAACACGGCCAGCACCGATTTCCAGATCACGTTTGTGCAATCGGCGAACTCGTTCCACCTGGTCAATCAAATCCTGCCGACAAACGTCCGGCAACACCGTCACCCGATCCTTTTCACCCTTGCCCGATCGAATCACCAGATGGCCTTCGTCGAAGCACACATCCTTCACTCGCAATCGCCGACATTCGGCGTGCCTAAGGCCAGCACCGTACATCACCAGAAACATGAGTCGTCGCAGCGATTGAAACTCCGGAAGCAACGTGGCAATTTCCGAGCGGCTAAAGACGACGGGAAGGCGTGCTGGCTTATCGGCAGGCACTACGTCCAGAAAACCGATTTCACGATGCAACACTTTCTGAAACAGAAACAGCAACGCCGACTTGGCCTGCCCCTGAGTATTCGGAGCCACATCTCCTTCCACCGCCAGCTTGGTCAGAAACGACCGGATCGCCGATTCCGGAACCTCCGCCATCAGGGAAATAACACGCTGCAACTGCTCGTCGGCCAGCTCCGCTTCAGAACGGCGACGAACCCGTTCTGTGAAATTGCTCCCGGCGTGGTTCGGTTCCCCTAACCCCGCGCTGCTTTCCGGATGAGTATTCTTCAATTGGGTCACACGGTCGCCCGCTGAGTCGTCGGCATCTTTGCCGCAGTATTTCAGGAATCGTTCCACCCAGCCCACATAGGCGCGTTCTGTTTGCAGAGCTTTCCCCTGGACACGAAGTTCGCTTCGCAGTTGTTGAATCACAATGTGTTCGGAAGAATCGATCGCACCAATTAACGTCCGCACGTCTCGATCATCGGGCGCGCCAGACGAACCGAACGCCCGTTCCTGTTCGGCCAAAGTGCTAAGTTTACGCACCATGTCAGATAGCAGCGGCTCGTCAGATTCAAGCACCAAATCACGATAGGCCGCCAGAGTTCGGATGGCCTGTTTTCGCTGCCATGCGGGCACTTCGCTGGCCAGCAGTTCGCGACAAAATCGCATGGCCAAATCTCGGGTCAGCGGAATCGTTGACCGACCATCATGGCCTGCAAACTCTGCATAACGCCTGATCCATTTTGGAAACCACTGTTGATCGGCTTTTCCGAAACTCGCCAGACGAACCAGCTTATTGAATTGCTGCAGGCTCACTCTTTTCCGTCTCCTGTCTGATTTGACATTTATGCATCCCGTGGCCATGCCGGCTGCGGGCCCGAGCAATAGAACTGGCACCAATATCTAAGCCAGAATAGTCACAAGCAAAGATTCAGATCAAGCCCCTGTGCGTAGCAGCTTGACTCCCTGGTACGGCTTTTTACCTTTTATCAGGTGTGAGTAGAAGCAATGCTTGCAACAAAACCTAAACTTGGATAAAACCGGGCTAGCCGGAGATAATCCCGCTGATATCGACTTTATCCACGGCAAATTTCCTGTTACTTAATATAGTTATGCAGGATGGAGGCAATTGAGATGAGCATGATTCGTTGGATCGCAGGAGGGGCAATCGCACTGGCCGTGTGCGTTGTCGTTGCACTTGCTGGCCAAGAACGACCAACCACGCCGATGTCCAATGCAGGTGAACCAGCAATGTTCCAGGATCCTGCGGTACCACTCATCGCTTTGCCCACGACCTTCGCCTCCCGTCGCGAGAAAAAAGAGGTCAGGCTCGACAACAAGGGATTTGCCGAAGTAGCGAATATCAATGGGCCTGGGTGCATCCGGCATGTCTGGTTTCTTACGGTCAACAATCAGGACAAGCTGACCCTCGAGATCACGGTCGATGGCGCGGAGGAGCCACAAGTTCGGGCACCACTGAGTTCATTCTTCGGTGTGATGCAGGACCGGGAGCCCTACTTTGTCGACTGCGCGGCCTTCGCCGTTTTTCCGAACCCTGAGGCAAGTAAAAAGGATGCTCTCATTCCGGGTACGCCTGGGTACAACCTGTTTCTTCCCATTCCGTTCAGCAAGTCCTGCCGGATTCTCGTTCGTGGCAATGAGGGTGCATTCTTGGGAACCGTCGTGGACTGGCACCGGTATGAGGCGCACACGCCATTAACGTCCTACCGTCTCCACGCAGAGCACAAGCGTTTCGCAACCACCCCGCCTCGGGGCGGTACCATCGAGATGGCAAAAGTCACTGGCAACGGCTTTCTCGCCGGCTTTGTGACCGGCTACATGCAGAAGAACAAGAGCGATATGGTCTTTCACACAGGAGGAATAATGATTCTTCTCGACGAAGAGACGGATCCCTACACAATCGAAGGCAACAATGTGGAGGACGACTACGGATTCACGTGGGGATTCAACGACCATCAGACCCGTTGGATTGGATGCCCAAGCCACCAAAACCGCGGTCGAAACGATCAAGACGGCGTTTTTTATCGCTTCTTCGGACCTGACCCAATCGCGTTTCGTTCGTCGATGACTTTCCTCGCGGGAAGTCGCGGAGACGACATGGAAACGGTTGTGTACTACTATAAGAAATGCAGCCGATAATTCTTCCGCGGGGTCGCTGAGCGTTCGAAATGCATAACAAACCAATGCACCCGAGTCGCGGGTCGGGCGTTTCCTAAAGTCCATGTCACTTGGCCGCGACCGGGTGATTGGTGTCGTTA
>CALFSX010000143.1 GCA_937916515.1 uncultured Planctomycetaceae bacterium
TGAAGAGCTGATGAAGAGCTTGATTCTGGCTTCGTTCATCATCTTCGGCGTGCTGGCGGTCGCATTTCGTTCTTTGCGAGTTGGCTTGATTTCAATTCTTCCCAACGTAATGCCTCTGGCTGTTTCCGGAGCACTGCGGCTGCTGATCGGCGAATCATTGGGAATTGCCAGTGCGTGTTCGTTCGCAATCTGCCTGGGAATCGCCGTTGACGATACGATTCACTATCTGATCCATTTTCAGCACGAACGACAGCTGAAGCGGAGTGCTCACGAAGCAAATTGCAATACGTTTGTCACCGTCGGCAGCGCATTGATCATGACAACAGTTGTGATGACCGCTGGGCTGGCGACAGTCATGACCAGTCGCATGCCGCCGCACGTGAACTTCGCCGCCATGGGCTGTGCAACTCTGGTGGCCGCATTGCTGGCCGACCTGTTCTTTCTGCCAGCACTGCTAAGTTTATTTCCCGGCAAGCTGGAACACGGTGCGATCATGGGCGAAACAGAAGACGCTGAAAAACGGACATAGTGTCGGCAGTGATCACAAGGCCGTCGGTGTTGCTTGTCCGGCGATCTTCTAAACGTCAGGATCAGCTGACGGCTCAGTTCCGCAAGAAGCCTGCACTTCAGTCTCGCACGAACGACAGCTCTTTGCCGGTGATTGCACCGGCCTTGTCATCAATACATGCGAAGAGCCGCATAGCGGGAGAGGCGTTATCGGCAAACTGTGTAAAAATGAAAATGCAGGAAATGCAATTCCGCTAAGCCGCCGGCTTAACTGGTAGCCGGTTCAATGCGGATCGGAAAAAACATGTAAGGTCGGAGGCTTTGATGTCGTCAACATGAGTTCACGGTGTCATCGACTCAAACGGGGCAGCTTCTACCTTTTGCGATCTCCTGCAGTTTCCGCCTGTCGCCAGCATGCCTAACCGTTTGACAAATCAGGACTTCCGTCACGAACGGAAAATCTTATGCGTCGCCCCGAACTTCGGCACACACCGTGCATTATTTCTTCTGTCGTTAAGCCAACGCCCTTCAGTTAACACTCTGCTGCAGAGAATCTAATCGGAAAGTCGCCGTTCACGGCAACTAACGTTAAGTAACGTGACTTGAAGGCGTCAGACAATCAACCGGCACACTCGAACATCCCTGTGGCCGGCGCAACATGCAGGATTTGCTGACGTTGGCTGGTTATCTCACGAACCGAATCGGCCCTGAAGTTGTCTTTGGATACCAAAGACATTGGGGCATTCATCGCAAGCTTGGCCAATTGGCTGAGAACTGTTCGGTTGGCACAGAAAACCACGTAACAAACCAGAAACTTAATCGCTGAGACAGAATGAAAGGAATCCACTCATGGTATTCAGCCCCGATAACATCGAACAACAACTTCTCGAATCCGCCGCCGGTCAGGCCGTTTACGATTCGCTGATTCAGGCCAACGTCAACATCAATACAGTTTCCCTTGAACTGGTCAAACAAATGCTGGTTGCAGAATGTCAGTTTCGCAAGCTGATGAGAATCTCAGATAGCAGTCACGCCCTGGCCATTTGCTGATAGACGCTCACGCTGTTTTGCAGAATTGTCTGCAGCGAGAAACCGGCTATGCAGTTTCGGGCAGGACGTTCGAGCTGCGTTTCTATCTGGCATCTGCGAACAGCAAATCGTCATTCAGGCAGACATCAGAGCTTACCGCGTCAAGTCATCGCCGTTAGAATTTGTACGACAATGACTTGACGTTGTTATCGGTTGAATACTGTTCACCGGCTGCTGTCGTTGCAGCCTATGCCGTCATCGATTCAATGGGTTCAATCGACTTGTTCAACGCGTCAACAATGCTGGGCACCAGTTCGTCGGCTTCCACGGCCGGGATCTGACAGGTGCCAGCCGCTGCATGTCCGCCACCACCGTTCTTCAGGCACAGACTGCCGATGTCGACAGGGTTGGTTCGGTTAAGAATCGACTTGCCCATGGCCAATACCGTTGTTTCCGGCTGACGGCTTCTTAACAGGTGGATAGAAACATTGCATTCAGGGAACAGGGCGTAAACGAGAAACCGATTTCCGGAATAGATGGTTTCTTCATCGCGATAGTCCAGAACGACAACGTTGCCATAAACGCCGGAGCATCGAGCGATCTGTTCCAGAAACTGTTCACGTTGCGAGTTGTACAAATCGACTCGTTCACGAACATCCGGCAATGCCAGAATTTGCTTAACCGTATGAGTGCGGCAGAAGTCGACCAGTGCCATCATCAGCTGGTAATTGGAAATTCGGAAATCGCGAAAGCGGCCGAGACCGGTTCGCGGGTCCATAATAAAGTTCAGCATCACCCAGTCTTTGGGAGCCAGAATTTCTTCTCGCGTAAACCGAGCGGAATCCGCCTTGTCGACGGCGTCCATCATTTCTTTGCTGATGGTGTTGAAGCGTTCTGAACCGCCGAAGTAGTTATACACGACTCTGGCAGCTGAGTCCGCATCCGGATCCAGAATATAGTTTTGTCGTACCACGCTGCCGTTGCGAACAGCTTCGCTGCAATGGTGGTCGAAGCAGAGGTGGCAGTTGGCAATGTATGGCAGGTTGGAAATAATGTCTCGCGACGTGACTTCAATCAGCCCATCCTGCATGTCCTTGGGGTGCACAAACAGAATATCGGCCAGCATCTGTAGTTCGCGAAGTAGCGCGGCACACACCAGACCATCAAAGTCGCTGCGAGTAATCAGTCGGTATCGAAAAGATTCTGCTACCATGTTCGGATGTCCTGGATGTCCGCGTTTCGAATTCTTCTTAAACACTCGATGCGAAAGTTTTGCATGAAGACAGCTGGCACCTGATTCCTCAACGGTTTTGCCATTCCATGTGCCGGACGCTGGGTGCGTCTGCGAAAGAATGGCCCAATCAGGGTACCCTGTTTGGAAAACTACAACCTGAACGGCAGCGAAGATGGTTCTACGACGGCAACAAGCAAAACGTTGCGAACTTGCAACATTGACTTTAACGACTACGCTGCCAGTTCCGATTATCCGTTCCGTGGAATGCGCCGTTCGTGTGTGCAATCAGCCAGATACTGGTGGGTGAAACGCCACCGCCAGACAACTTTTGTATAGAATCTCAAAGGCCTGCGTCTTTCCGCCCGCACATTTTGTGGTTGGCGTAACGCAAAGCGAACCACATTTCTGGCGAGTGTTCGGCAGGCATGTTTTCCATACTGTTTTCAGCGCCTGAAACAGAGGTTGAGGCGAGCTTCGTGTGTGGCCGCGAAGAATGCGATACGAACTGTGTGGGCTGTTTTTTTACAAGCCGAGACCGTCCACGACAATAAGTAGATTGCTGAAGTGTTGCATGAATAATCCTGTCGAAGTTTACAACGCTGCTGATGAAGTGCAGGCCAGCCTGATCGTTGGGATGCTGCAACAAAATGGAATTCGAGCTCAAGTTATTGGCGGCATACTGAACGCCGCCCTTGGTGAACTTCCAGCGTCATCAGTTTCACCACGGGTTTGGGTCAACGATTCCGACGAAACGGCAGCACGCCAGCTTATTGAAACCTGGCAACTGCAGAGAACCAGTGAGCAGCCCGTAACGCAGCTTCCGGGCTGGACATGCCCCCGATGCGGCACTGACATCGAGCTGGGATTCGACGTGTGCTGGAAGTGCCTGTACAACCCAGCCGCTTGCTGAGCTGTGCACCGTAACGCGCCGCCTGAAATTCTGTTTTAGCTTCAGGTTAACTTGAATTGGCCGCAAATCGCTGGCGCATGAATACCAGCGGTCACGGGTGTTGCGACAGGTTTTCACCTGCGACTATGAATTGCAGTATTGAATCCTCTGGACGCCGCTTGTTCGCAATAAATGGAAATCGCGTCACACCAGCATTTCCGCCAGTGGTAAAACTGCAATCGTTTGCATGGGTGTGCAAATTTCAGGCAGCAGGTCTTGTAAATGAGGCATTCCTGGACGGGCGTACAGTGTAAGTGCAGGGTACACGAACGTTGCTCCACCCCTGGACGCCGCATTATGAAGGAATCTGTTTGAGAATAGCGATTTCAGAGCAAATATATACGAATTTTTGGCGGGGCTACCACGTCTTCATCGATGACGGAAGGTGTGCTGGCTCACTTTTTTCGATACGGGATGGTTAGGTATCCCCAACCCTGGGAGTGATCGAACGTGTTGTTGGAAAACGGAAAGAAATTGGTTTTGTAGTCTTCGCCGTTGTGTGAATTCATGTGAGAATCAGGCTTATTCGTGTACACAAGTTGCAGGAGGGCCTCTGTTCGCTTGAGTTCGATTTAGTGAAGCTTGGTTGATCGATTAAGCGATATATACATCCCAGAGTAGCTGGACCGTAGTTGCGAAATTCACGTGTTGTGCACAGGCACAAAGAAATCGCTTTCGGTTCAGTTTTGCAGTGTTGAAGGAAGCATCTCGTGGAAATCACTGAGGTCAGAATCAAATTAATGGGCGACAATGCTGACAGGTTGCAGGCATTTTGTTCCATTATATTTGATGGTGAATTTGTTGTTCGCGATTTGAAGATTATTGAAGGTCAGCGAGGACCTTTCATCGCAATGCCCAGTCGTAAGCTGGCGACAAAATGTCCGAGATGTTCTGGTAAGAACGATCTTCGAGCTCGGTTTTGCAACGGTTGTGGCAGCAAGTTGCCAGAAGAAGCCGGCAACGATTCACGCAGTCGATTGTTCGCCGATATCGCTCACCCGATCAACGCCAGCTGTCGCGAAAAAATCCAGATTGCTGTTTTGGCGGCTCTTGAACTGGAACGCGAAAAATCCAAACAGGCCGGCTATGTCTGCACATACGACGACTTTGATGACTTCTACTCAGAAGCTCGCAGCCGCTGATTGGTTGTAGCCGAACGGAAATTTGGGAACTGAAACCGGTGCTTACAGGTTGCAGCATTGGAGTCTTACTCAAAAAGGATGCGCGCATGTTGGTCGTAGCGACAACGGAGCGGCTCGGCGATTCGAACGTTTCATGTCTTCCAGCCAACCACGCCACTCGGTCAAGGGCGAAGCCCTTGTTGGGGTC